>NZ_JBHXAY010000043.1:0-34347 GCF_042728775.1 Nocardia sp. NPDC060259 | reverse complement strand
TGACCCCCCCCCCACCGATAACAACACCCCTATTAGCGGCGGCCGCTTCTTTTGTTAAAACGACCCCCCCGCACGCGCTCGCCCGGGGGGCGGGCCGGGCCCGGGGGCCCCGCCCGCCGCTCACCAGAGGCTGGTGCGCAGGACGATCTCGGTGGCCAGCTCGTGGGCGCCCTCGGTGGCGATGTTGTCGACCTCGAGGGGGACCACCCGGAATTCGCCGTACACGAAGCGACCCGACGCGTCGGCGGTGGCGCGCGCCAGGCCCTTGGTGACCAGCATGGTGACCGGCAGCTCCAGCGGCGGACAGGCCGGATCGTCGGCGTTGCCGTCGGCGTCGGGCACGGCCGGATGACCGTGATCGGCGACCACCAGGCTCATGAACCGGCCGAACCGTCCCGCACACAGCCGCCAGGCCAGCGCCGCACCGGCGCCGCGGCCTGCGACGTTGACATACGGCAGCTCGAGCTCGTCGAGAATGACGTGGATCGCAGGCGGTTCCAGCCCGTCGACGGACTCCAGCACGACGGTCTGCAGATCGGATTCGTGCAGGCGCGCGCACACCTGATCGAAGACGTCGGCAGGGTCGTCCGCGTCGGGAAGCAGCAGTACATTGTGCCGCGATGACGGCCCGTCGACCCGCACTGTCCAAGCCCGGTCACCGACCGTGATCTGCCGAGATTTCATGCCGGTGTACGGTACACGGCCAGGCTGAACACGGCAGGTCGTTCCGCTCGTGATGACCGGTCTGTTTTCACCCCTGTCCTGCGGTTTCCCAACGCGGAGCGCCCGAATTGCCAGACCTGTCACAGCGGACTCGAGCCGACGTTTCTCGCGCCGCTATCGGCCGGTGCGCTCGCGGTGCTTGCATCCCGGCCAGCAGCAGGGGCGGCGCTGTCCTTCGGCCAGCTCTTCCTGGGTTCGCCGGATTCGGCGTTCCCTGGTCGCGGGCTGCTTGGCGTCCTCGACCCAGCAGATGAACTCGTTGCGGGCCAGGGGTGTGATGTCGCGCCAGGCCTCGAGTGCCACCCGATTGGTGAGCAACGCCGACCGCAGGTCCGCGGGCAGCGCGTGGACCACGCCGCCTGGCACCGGTTGACTGCTCATGCGGTCACGCTATCAACTGGGCTCGGGGTGCGTCTGGACTGTTCCGGTTCGAATGACGGGCAGGTCGGTGGGGGCGCCGGCGTGGATCAGACGGTCCAGCGCCGGGAGGTCGACGTGCTGTTCGACGAGGTCGGCGAGGAGGTCCAGCTGGGCGGATCGGATGGCCGCGACGGAAGTGGTGGGTGCCACGGCGAAACCGGTGCGGCCCGCGTGGGTCGCGACGTCGGTGAGCCAGGTGCGGCGGAACTCGTCGGATTCGAGGAGGCCGTGGACGTGGGTGCCCCAGATCGCTTGGCGCGCACTGCCTTCGGAGGTGCCATCGATGGTCAGCCAGGCCGGGTCGGCGTTGCGGGCGACGCGGCCGTGGTGGATCTCATAGCCGTGCAGGGGTAGTTGGCCCGCCACGCCTGTCACTTGACGGGCGATTTTCGGGTTCGCGAATTCGATGTCGAGGTCGAGCAGGCCGAGTCCGTCGGCCACGTACGGCTGGTCCGGCTCCGCGATCGATGGATCCGCGGTGTGTTCGACGCCGTCGACGATGCGACGGCCGAGCATCTGGTAGCCGCCGCAGATGCCGAGAATGGGGCGGCCTGCTGCGGCGCGGCCGCGCAGGGCATCGCCGATTCCCTTGGTGCGCAACCATTCCAGGTCGGAAATGGTGGATTTGGATCCGGGGAGGACGACGAGGTCGGCGGTGGTCAGCTGATGGGGACTGTCGGCCCAGCGAACGGCGACGCCGGGTTCGCAGGCGAGGGCTTCGATATCGGTGGAGTTGGAGATGCGGGGCAGGCGGATCGCGGCGACGGTGAGCCACTCGGAGCCGTGGGGTGGCGCCGGTCGGCCGACGGGAGTGCCCGCGACCGTGCCGAGGGAGTCCTCGGCGTCGAGCCACAGCTCTTCGGCGAAGGGCAGCACGCCCAGCGTGGGGCGCCCGGTCAGGGCGGTCAGCTGGTCGAGGCCCGGCTGGAGCAGCGAGACGTCGCCACGGAACTTGTTGACGAGGAACCCCGAGATGAGTTGCTGGTCTTCGGGTTCGAGCACCGCCACGGTGCCGAACAGGTGGGCGAGCACTCCCCCGCGATCGATATCGCCGACCACCAGAACCGGAAGATTCGCCGCCCGTGCCAGACCCATGTTCGCCAGATCCGTAGCGCGCAAATTGATCTCGGCGGGCGATCCAGCGCCCTCACAGATCACCACATCGAATTCCGCACGCAGCGAGGCGAGTTCGGCCGCGACTACCTCGCGCAAATGCTGCCGGCGAGTGAAATAGTCACGCGCACCGACAGTTCCGATCGCCCGGCCCCGCACCACCAACTGCGAGCGCCGGTCGCTGCCCGGCTTGAGCAGGACCGGGTTGAAGCGCACGCTCGGCTCCAGCCCGCACGCCCGCGCCTGCAACGCCTGCGCGCGACCGATCTCCCCGCCGTCCAGCGTGACGACGGAGTTGTTGGACATGTTCTGCGCCTTGAACGGCGCCACCCGCACCCCACGCCGGGCCAGCATCCGGCAGATGCCCGCCACGACAACGCTTTTCCCCGCGTCGGAGGTAGTGCCCGCGACCAGCAGCGCCCCGCGCACGCCCGCGTCGCTCATGCTGCCGACTCCAGCGACAGACTCACGGCAGGGTCAGGATTTCCGCGCCCGTTTCGGTGACGACCAGGGTGTGCTCGAACTGCGCCGTCCACTTGCGGTCCTGGGTGACCACGGTCCACCCGTCGTCCCAGATGTCGTAGTCGATGCCGCCGAGATTGATCATGGGCTCGATGGTGAAGGTCATGCCGGGCTCGATGACCGACTCGATGTTGGGCTGGTCGTAGTGCAGGATCACCAGGCCGCTGTGGAAGGTGGGGCCGACGCCGTGGCCGGTGAAGTCGCGGACGACGCCGTAACCGAAGCGGTTGGCGTACGCCTCGATGACGCGGCCGATCACATTGAGCGCGCGACCCGGCTTGACCGCCTTGATCGCCCGGTTGGTGGCCTCTTCGGTGCGCTCGACCAGCAGCCGCACCTCCTCGTCGACATCGCCGGCGAGGAAGGTCCTGTTGGTGTCGCCGTGCACGCCGTGGATGTAGGCGGTGACATCGATATTGACGATGTCACCGTCCTCGATGACGGTCGAGTCGGGGATGCCGTGGCAGATGACCTCGTTGAGCGAGGTGCAGCAGGACTTGGGAAAGCCCTTGTAGCCGAGCGTGGACGGGTAGGCGCCGTGGTCGCACATGTACTCGTGCGCGATGCGGTCCAGCTCGTCGGTGGTGACGCCGGGCGCGACCGCCTTGCCCGCCTCTTCGAGCGCCTGGGCGGCGATCTTGCCCGCGATCCGCATCTTCTCGATGGTCTCGGCCGTCTGCACCCAGGGCTCGTGCCCCTCGTTCGCGGTCTTCTTCCACACGTACTCGGGACGCTCGATGGAACGCGGGACATCCCGGATCGGCGACTGGGTGCCGGGAACGAGTGGCTGACGGGTGCGCACGGACATAAAGGGAGTGTAGCTAGGACCCCTGCACGGTGCTGTGACGCGGTTCGAGGCGGACGACGATGCCCTTGGAGGTGGGGGTGTTGCTGATGTCGGCGACGCTGTCGAGCGGAACGAGCACATTGGTCTCGGGGTAGTAGGCCGCCGCCGAGCCGCGACTGGCCGGGTAGGCCACCGCGACGAAGTTCTCCGCGCGGCGCTCGACCCCGTCGTGCCAGACGCTGACCAGGTCGACCACGTCGCGATCGGCCAGCCCGAGCTCGGCCAGGTCGTCGGGGTTGACCATCACCACCCGGCGCGCGTTGTGGATGCCCCGGTAGCGGTCGTTGTTCGCGTACGGGATGGTGTTCCACTGGTCGTGGGAGCGCAGCGACTGCAGCAGCAGATGTCCCGGCGGCACCGCGAGCATGGCGAAGTCGTTGCAGGTGAACTCCGCCTTCCCACTGGCGGTGCGGTAGATCCCCTGGTTGACCGGGTTGATCAGCCGCAGCCCACCCGGCCGGTCGACGCGCTCGGTGAAGTTCTCGAAACCGGGCACGACCCGGGAGATGCGGTCGCGCACGGTGTCGTAGTCGGCTTCGAATTGCGCCCACGGGATCGCCGGGGTCGCGCCGAGCGTGCGCTGGGCGAGCCGGGAGATGATGGCGACCTCGCTGAGCAGGTGGGGCGAAGCCGGGTCGAGCCTGCCGCGGGACGCGTGCACCTCGCTCATCGAATCCTCGACGGTGACGAACTGCTCACCGCTCGCCTGGATGTCGCGATCGCTGCGGCCGAGGGTGGGCAGGATCAGCGCCGTCTCACCGCAGACCGTGTGCGAGCGGTTGAGTTTGGTGGAGATCTGCACGGTGAGCGCGCACTGCCGCAGGGCGGCCTCGGTCACCGCGCTGTCGGGTGTCGCGCGCGCGAAATTGCCTGCGACACCGACGAATACCTTCGCCGTGCCGTCGCGCATGGCACGGATCGCGGCGACCGAGTCCAGGCCGTGCGCGGCGGGCGGGGTGAAGCCGAACTCGGTGCCGAGCGCGTCGAGGAAGGTCTGCGGCATCCGTTCCCAGATGCCCATCGTGCGGTCGCCCTGGACATTGCTGTGCCCGCGAACCGGGCACACCCCGGCGCCGGGGCGGCCGAGATTGCCGCGCAGCAGCAGGAAGTCGACGATCTCCCTGATCGTCGGCACGCCGTGCTTGTGCTGGGTCAATCCCATCGCCCAGCACACGATGATCTTCTTCGAGGCGAGCACCTGCTCGTGCACCTGCTCGATCGCCGCCCTGGTCAACCCGGTGGCCTCGAGCGCGGCGTCCCAGCCGAGCTGCCTGGTGTGCGCGGCGAAGGCGTCGAAGCCATTGGTCTGGGTGCCGATGAAGTCGTGGTCGAGGACGGTGCCCGGTGCGGCGTCCTCGGCTTCGAGCAGCAGCCGGTTCAGCGTCTGGAACAGGGCCAGGTCGCCGCCGGGGCGGATCTGCAGGAAGTGGTCGGCGATGGCGGTGCCGCGCCCGATCACCCCGCGCGGGACCTGCGGGTTCTTGAACCGGATCAGCCCGGCCTCGGGCAGCGGGTTGACCGCGACGACCTTCGCGCCGTTGCGCTTGGCCTCTTCCAGCGCCGAAAGCATCCGTGGATGGTTGGTGCCGGGGTTCTGGCCGACGACGAAGATCAGGTCGGCGGCGTAGATGTCGTCCAGCGACACACTGCCCTTGCCGACACCCAGCGTCTGATTCAGTGCCGATCCACTCGACTCGTGGCACATGTTCGAGCAGTCGGGCAGATTGTTCGTGCCGTAGGCCCTGGCGAAGAGTTGCAGCAGGAACGCGGCCTCGTTGTTGAGCCTGCCCGAGGTGTAGAACAGTGCCTCGTCCGGCGAGTCGAGCCCGCGCAGCGTGGTGGCGATCAGGGCGAGGGCGTCGTCCCAGCCGATCGGCTCGTAGTGGGTCGCGCCGGGCCGTTTGACCATCGGCTCGGTCAGCCTGCCCTGCTGATTGAGCCAGTAGTCGGACATGCCGTCGAGTTCGTCCACGGGATGGGCGCGGAAGAATTCCGCGGTGACGCGGCGGGTGGTCGCCTCGTCGCTGACGTGCTTGGCGCCGTTCTCGCAGTACTCGTTCTTGTGCCGATGTTTCGGTTCCGGCCAGGCGCAGCCGGGGCAGTCGAAGCCCTCGGTCTGGTTGACGTTCAGCAGCGTCAGCGCGGTGCGCTTGGCGGAGGTCTGCGACAGCGAGTACTCGAGTGCGTGGACCACCCCGGGAACACCCGCCGCCCAGGTCTTCGGCGGCGTGACCGACAGGTCGTCGGCGGGGTCATCGATCGAGGTCATCACCGGCTTCTTTCCGTGCCGCGGCACTGCGGTCAGACAGGTTGACCAAAAGGCTTCCCAGTTTCGTGCCGGTTGTCAACGCGGCAGTTCACACCCGGTATCGCCCGCAGGGGTGAGGACGCGGTCCGGAACCGCTCGCATGATCTCCCCATGACGACACTTCCCGCCACGACTCTCGCCGCCGTCGCCCAGCAGCTGACCGGCGACGGCCGCGGCATCCTCGCCGCAGACGAGTCGATCAAGACCATGTCCGCCCGCCTGGAACAGGAAGGGATTCCCGCGAGCGCGACCACCCGGCGCGACTACCGCGAACTGCTGCTCACCGCCGACGGCCTGGCGGAATGGATCAGCGGAATCATTCTGTGCGACGAGACCTTCGGTCAGGATCTCGCCGACGGCCGCGCGTTCCCGGTCGCGGCGCGCGAGCTGGGCATCCTGCCCGGCATCAAGGTCGACACCGGCACCACCGGACTCCCCGGTCAGGGCGGTGCTCTCGTCACCGAGGGTCTCGACGGGCTCGGCGCCCGATTGGCGTCCTATGCCCAGCGCGGCGCCGCGTTCGCCAAGTGGCGGGCGGTCTTCGACGTGCGGTCGATCACGCCGTACGCCGCGCACGCCAACGGGCACGCGCTGGCGCGCTACGCCGCGCTGTGTCAGCAGCACGGCATCGTCCCGATCGTCGAGCCGGAGGTGCTGTGCACCGGCGACCACGACCTCGACGCCTCGACGCAGGCGACCCGGCTGGCTCTGCGGTCGGTGTTCGCCGCGCTCGATGCCGCCGGTGTCGACCTGTCGGGCATCGTGCTCAAGCCGAATTTCGTGACGCCGGGTCTCGACGCCGCGCCCGCGTCGGTGGACGACGTGGTGGGTGCGACCTTCGCGGTGCTGCGTGAGACCGTGCCCGCCGAGGTGCCCGGCATCGCGTTCCTGTCCGGTGGGCAACCCACCGAGCAGGTCTGCGACTACCTGCGCAACCTCACCATCCTCGCGGGCCGGCCCTGGGCGGTGACCTTCTCGTTCGGCCGGGCGCTGGTCAGCGCGGCCCTGCACACCTGGGCAGGTCAGGCCGAAGTCGGTGCGGCGCAGCAGGTTCTGCTCGACAACTGCCGCAGCGCCGCCGAGGCGACCCGCTGACTACCGGATGGGCAGCTCGACCAGCAGGATCGTCCCGCGCCCCCGCATCGACTCGACCCGCAGCGAGGCCTCGATGACGGCGCAGCGCTCGGCGATCGAACTCAGACCGAAATGCTGCTCACCGTCGACGGCCCGAGCTTCCCGGCGGGCGACCGGGTCGAAGCCTGCGCCGTCGTCGGAGCAGCCGAGGACGACCGAGTCGCCGACCCGGCGCAGCGACAGCACGATCCGGTTCGCGCCCGCGTGCTTGACCGCGTTGGCCAGCGCCTCCTGCGCGATCCGGTACAGGGCCGCTGCCGCGTGGTCGGGGATGTCACCGACGGCGGCCGCCGGGTCGACGAGCAATTCGATCGTCGGCCCGTCGCCGCTGCTCGCCGTGTGCACCAGCGATTCGATCGCGGCGACCAGGCCGAGGTCGTCGAGGACGAGGCTGTGCAGCCCCGAGATCGCCGACCTGGTCTCGCTGTAGGCGAAGTCGGCCAGTGCGCGGGCGCTGATCAGCTCTTCGCTGGCACGTTCCAAGGCACGCGCACCGGCTTCGTCACCGGTGGCGACGTGGGCGGCGAGTTCGGTGACGGTGAGGCCTGCCGCGGACAGATGGAACGACATGGACGCGAGCGCGGTGGTCACCCCGTCGTGCAGGTCGAAGGCGATCCGGCGTCGCTCGGCCTCCTGCGCCGAGATCGCTTGCTCGACAAGGCGATCCCGCTCGCTGCGGTGCCGATTCACCGTGCGCCACAACCGGTGCGCGTGCAACCACAGGCCGAGGACCGCCGCAGCGGATTCGGCGCACGCGAGATCATCGGGCCCGAACGGTTCGGCCGGGTCGCGGTGCGCGGCCAGCACACCGACCACCGCGCCGTCGATTCCCGGCAGCGGCACGCACATCCGGGTGACCGTCTGGTCGGGGTCGAGCCGTAACAGCTTGCGGTGCAGCGCATTGCGTGGCGAGTCGATGTCGAGCAGCACGGGTTTGCCGGTCCGCGCGACCAACCCGGTCACCCCGAACCCCACCGGCAAGGTGAGCGAGCCCGCCGACGGATGCGCGGGCCACAGGTCGACGATGGCGAGGTCCTGCCCGTCGACGGCATAGAGCAGCACACCGTCAGCGGCGAGGAGCGCGGCGAGCTCGGCCGCCGTCGGCGCCGCGGCCGTCAACGGAACAGCCCCTCGCGCAACGCGACCGCGATCGCCCCGCTGCGATCGGATACCCCGAGTTTGCGATACAGCCCGCGAATGTGGGTCTTCACCGTGTCCTCGCTGACCACGAGCTTGCCCGCCACCGCCCGGTTCGAATACCCGGACACCAACAGCCCCAGTACTTCCGACTCCCGCTGGGTCAGGCCCAGATGCGCGCCGGACCAGAACTGCCCCGCGTCGAGCCGTGCCGCGGCCAGCGCCACCCGACCGGCCAGCGCCGGATCGACGACGGTCTCCCCCTCCCCCGCCCGCAGCAGCTGGGCGACGAGTTCGCGCCCGTCGACCCGTTTGAGGATGTAGCCCGCGGCGCCGGCGCGCAGGGCCTGGTAGAGGTAGTGCTCGTCGTCGTACACGGTGAGCAGGACGACCTTCGTCTCCGGGTACTGCGCGGTGATCTGCCTGCACAGATCGAGCCCGCTGGCCTTGCCGATGCGGACATCGCACAGCACGATGTCGGGCCGATGCTCGGCGACCATCCGCAGCGCGGCGGTGTCGGTGGTGGACTGCCCGACGATGACGACCTCGTCGGGAAAGTGGCCGAGCATCGCGTCGAGCCCGTGCAGGACCATCTCGTGATCGTCGACGAGCACAAGCCGTAACGGGGTCGGCATACCGCCAGCCTACGGCCGAAAACCTCGGTGGTTACCGGCATTTCCCGATCTCACCCGCCCGCCCACCCGCCGGGGGGAGGGCACGGCGGCGGCGATGCGGTCCGATGGACGGACCCGATCAGGAAGGCCGCGCCATGCCGGAATCCACTGTCCATCGGCCGCTCGTCGCGCCGTCGGTCGAGACCGACCAGCTCGCCGTCGACACCCTGCGGTTCCTCGCCGCCGACATGGTCGAGGCCGCGAACTCCGGCCATCCCGGCATGCCGATGGGGGCGGCGCCGATGGCGTGGACGCTGTGGAGCAGGCATCTCCGGCACGATCCGGCGGACCCTGCATGGGCGGACCGGGACCGGTTCGTGCTGTCTGCCGGGCATGGTTCGGCACTGCTGTACGGGCTGCTGCACCTGTTCGGCTACGACCTGCCTGTCGAGGAGCTGCGCCGCTTCCGTCAGCTGGGGTCGCGGACGCCGGGCCACCCGGAATTCGGCGAGACCCCCGGGGTGGAGTGCACGACCGGGCCGCTCGGTCAGGGGCTGGCGATGGCGGTGGGAATGGCATTGGCGGAGCGCATGTCCCACGCCCGCTACCCCGAGATCACCGAGCACCGCACCTACGCGATCGTCGGCGACGGCTGCCTGATGGAGGGCGTCAGCCATGAGGCCGCTTCCTTCGCCGGGCACCTCGGGCTCGGCCGGTTGATCGTGCTCTGGGACGACAATGCCATCACCATCGATGGTGCGGTGGACCGTTCGTGCGGTGACGACCAGATCGCCCGCTTCGCCGCCTACGGCTGGCACACCGAAGTGGTGCCGGACGGCACCGATATCGAGGCGATCGACGCGGCCATCCGCCGCGCCGGAGCCGACCCGCGCCCGAGCTTCCTGGCCGTGCGTACGGTGATCGGTCATGGCGCCCCCGACGTGGCGGGTACGGCGAAGGCGCACGGGTCACCCTTGGGCGCCGATCAGCTGGCACGAGCCAAAGAGATCGCGGGGTGGGGCTATCCGCCGTTCACAGTGCCCGAGCAGGTCGGTGCTACGTGTGCGGTGCTGGCGGAGATCGGCGCCGAAGACCGCGCGGACTGGCTCGACCGCTTCGCCGAATTCGCCGCTGCCGCACCGGAACGCGCCGAGGAGTTCGCCCGCGCCTGCGCGCGGATCCTGCCCGCCGGGATCGTCGATGCCCTGTCCGGGATCGTCGGGGACGCACCGCGGGCGACTCGGCAGTCCTCGCAGGCGTGCCTGGATGCCGTGCTGCCGGTGCTGCCGGAGCTGGTGGGTGGCTCGGCCGATCTCGCGGGATCGACCGGCACCTCCTGCGGCCCGGTGGTGACCCGAGACGACTACTCGCGCACCGCGATCGCGTTCGGTATCCGCGAATTCGGCATGGCCGCCATCCTCAACGGGATCAGCCTGCACGGCGGATTCCGGGTATTCGGCAGTACGTTCCTGGTGTTCGCCGACTATCTGCGTCCGGCTTTGCGTCTGTCGGCGCTGATGGGTCAGCCGGTGATCTATGTGTTCACTCACGACTCGATCGCCGTCGGCGAGGACGGACCGACCCACCAGCCGGTCGAACACGTCGAGTCGTTGCGTGTGATCCCTGGCTTGCAGGTGCTGCGCCCGGCCGATGACGCCGAGACCGCTCTCGCCTGGGAGTTGGCCCTCAGCCGCACCGACGGACCGACCGCGCTGGTGCTGTCCAGACAGGCACTGCCGCAGGACAACACCAACGCCCCGATTCAGCACGTCACCGACTCACAGGGTGACGCCACCGACTCGCAGAGCGCTGTCGAATCCGCCGGCTCTGTCGACATCGCGGCCACCGGATCGCCCGGGGGCGAGGACCTCCGCACCGTCGAACTCGTCGCCACCGGCTCGGAAGTCGCGCTGGCGAGGGCCGCAGCCGATCAGCTTCGGGCCGACGGCTACACGGTTCGCGTGGTGTCGGTGCTGGACCGCTCGCACTACTCCCCCGACCCCGCAGCGCACACGGTCAGCATCGAGGCGGGCAGTACCGCGGGTTGGGTGGGCCTGGTCGATCTCGCGATCGGGATCGACGGGTTCGGGCACAGCGGTCCCGGCGCCGAGGTCATGGCTCAGCACGGCTTCACCGTGCAGGCGGTGCTCACCCGAATCCGCGAATACCTGGGCGGGACACGATGACTCGCTTGGACGCGGTGATCTTCGATGTGGACGGCACGCTGGTCGACAGCGAGCGCGACGGTCACCGGGTGGCGTTCAACGCGGCCTTCGCCGAAGCCGGGCTCCCCGATCGGTGGGACGTCGACTGCTACGGGCAGCTGCTGAAGATCGCGGGCGGCACACACCGGATGACGTACTGGTTCGAGAGCACCGGCAGGCCACCCGCGCACGCCAGGGAGCTCGCGGAACGGTTGCACCCCAGCAAGACACGGATCATGCGGCACCTGGTCGAGAACGGGAAGATTCAGCCGAGGCCGGGCGCACGCCGGCTCATCGAGCGGCTCACCGCGCGGGGTGTCGCGCTGCACGTGGCGACCACCGGCACCCGCGCCTGGGTGGAACCGTTGTTGCGGAATACGTTCGGCGATGTGTTCGGCACCGTCGTCACCGGAACCGAAGTGCCCGATCTCAAGCCGAGCCCGGCGGTGTACCTCGAGGTCCTGGCCAGGACGGGCTGCGCTCCCGAACACGCCGTGGCCGTGGAGGACTCCGCCAACGGCGTCCTGGCCGCGACGGCAGCCCGATTGCGCTGTGTCGCAGCGCAGAACGCCTACACCCGCTCGCACGATCTGTCCGCGGCGACGCTCGTCGCCGATGGTCTCGACGATCCGGAGCTCGTCAGCTGGTTCGACACCCGGCTCACCGAATCTCAGCGGCTGGCGCGGTAGCGACTACCCGGACCGGACAGCAGTCCACCGGCCGTCGGGTTCGTCGGCCGCCCGGCGCGGAAGCGATCCGTCCCGCAGGCGCGCAGGTCGCCGCCGGCACAGGTGGCGGCGGCGTTCTGCGAGGCGGAGCCGGGCTGGCCACGGAGGCTGTTCCGCGATGCCTGCCCCGGCGGCCTGCTGCTTCAGAAGGCGGGAACCGGGGTAGCGGCCGGTACAACCTCATCGGTGGAGCCCGGACGGCGCAGCACCGTGACGCTGACGACCAGGGCGGTGGCCAGCAGACCCGCCGCTACGGTGAACGCCAGCCGGTAACCACTGGTCAGAGCCACGGCGTCCGATACACCGACCGCCAGCTCGGTACCGGTCCGCGCGGCGGCCAGGGTGGACAGGACCGCGATGCCGATCGCCATGCCGACCTGCTGGGTGGTGTTGAACAGGCCCGAGGCCAGCCCGGCATCGTCGGCCGCGGCACCCGACATACCCAGCCCGGTGAGTGCGGGCAGGACCAGTCCGCCGCCGGCGATCAGCACCATCATCGGCAGCAGATCCACGACATAGTCGGCCTGCACCGGAAGCCTGGTGAGCCATGCCATTCCGGCCAGCAGCAGCACCAGACCGGCGACGAGCACAGTGCGTTCACCGAAGCGGGTGATGAGCCGGGCCGAGGCGAACAGCGATACCCCGCCGATGGCGACGGCCGCGGGCAGCATGGCCAGACCGGTCTGCAAAGCGTTGTAGCCCAGCACCTTCTGCAGGTAGAGCGCGACGATGATCTGGAAGGCGAACATGGCGGACAGCGTCAGCATCTGCACGACATTGGCGCCGGACACAGTGCGGGAGCGGAAGATGCGCAGCGGCAGCAGCGGATTACGGGCGGTCGCCTGACGGATCACGAACGCGGCCAGCAGCGCGGCCGCCAGTGCACCGAGACCCAGGGTGTGCAGCGAGTTCCAGCCGTACCGCTCGACCTCGACGACGGTGTAGATGCCGAGCATCAGACCGGAGGTCACCAGAACGGCACCGAAGACGTCGGCGCCCGCGGCCCAGCCGAGCCCACGGTCGGCGGGCAGCGCCTTGACCGCGACCAGCACGGTGACGAGCCCGATCGGCACATTGATGAGGAAGATCCAGTGCCAGTTCAGCGCATCGGTGAGCACGCCGCCGAGCACCTGGCCGATCGACGCGCCCGCCGCGCCGGTGAAGCTGAAAATGCCGATGGCCGTTGCCCGTTCACGGGGGCCGGGGAACATCGTCACCAGGATGCCGAGCACCACCGAGGCGGCGATCGCGCTGCCGACGCCCTGCAGGAAGCGCGCGGCGACCAGCATGGCCGGGCTCGTCGCCGCACCGGCCAGCAGCGATGCCACGGTGAAGACGACGTTGCCGGTGAGGAACATCGTCTTGCGGCCGATCAGGTCGCCCAGCCGCCCCGCCAGCAGGAGCAGGCCGCCGAAGGCGATCAGGTACGCGTTCACGGTCCAGCTCAGACCGGCGGGTGAGAAGCCGAGGTCGTCCTGAATCGCCGGCATGGCGACGGTCACGATGCTGCCGTCGAGGATGGTCATCAGCGTCGCCGCCGACAGCACCGCGAGGGCGATGCGCTGAGAAGTGGTCATGAAACGACCGTACTAGATAGTTTCGTTGCAGACAATCTATTACGGACTATCGCCGGGCGCGACGCGCGGGCGCAGCCTCCACCGCCGTCGACAGATGACCCTCCACCAGCAGATTCAGTGCGCGAACCAGGGTTTCGCGCTCCGCCTTCGGCAGCGACCCCAAGGCCGCCTCATGCACGCCGTCGACGATTTCGGTACTGCGCGCAGCGAGCTTCGCACCCTCGGGCGTGACCGCGATGATGCGAGCACGGCGATCGGTGCTGGACGGCTTGCGCTCGGCCAACCCCGCCTTCTCCAACGCGTCGACGGTGACGACCATGGTCGTCTTGTCCATGTCACCGAGTTCGGCGAGCTGCGCCTGGGTGCGCTCGGCTTCGAGCGCGTGCACCAGCACGCAGTGCATGCGGGCGGTCAAGCCGATCTCGGCGAGTGCCGCCGCCATCTGGGTGCGCAGGACATGACTTGTCCGGTCGAGCAGGAAGGACAGGTCGGGCTCGGTACGGGTAGGCGCGAGGGCGGTCATACGGCCACTATAGTTTTGTTATAGATAATCTGCATCCATCCGCAATCCAGGGAATTTCGCCGGACTGCAGTCCGTTTAGGTGATGACCGGAGCAGACCGCATCCCGAAACGAGGTTCACATGGAACTGGGGCTGACCACCTTCGCCGAGCTGTACCCCACCGGCGACCGGCCGGCGCCGACCGCCGCCGAGCGCCTGCGCCAGGTCGTCGACGAGGCCGTCGCGACCGAGGCCGCCGGCCTGGATGTCTACGGCGTCGGCGAGCACCATCGCAAGGATTTCGCGGCCTCCTCCCCCGCGGTCGTGCTGGCCGCCGCGGCGGCACGCACCGAGCGCATCCAGCTGACCAGCGCGGTGACCGTCCTCAGCTCCGACGACCCGGTCCGGGTCTACCAGGACTTCGCGACACTGGACGGTCTGTCGAACGGCCGGGCCGAGCTGATGGCCGGGCGCGGCTCGTTCACCGAGTCGTTCCCCCTGTTCGGCTACAATCTCGGCGATTACGACGCACTGTTCGAGGAGAAGCTGGCCCTGCTGCTGCGGCTGCGCGAGGAGGATCCGGTGACCTGGTCGGGCCGGTTCCGCGCGCCACTGCGCGACGTGACGGTGTACCCGCGCACCGACGACAGGCCGCTGCCCGTGTGGATCGCGGTCGGTGGCAGTCCCGAATCGGTCATCCGCGCCGGCCTGCTCGGGCTGCCGTTGGCGATCGCCATCATCGGTGGCCAGCCGGCGGGCTTCAAGCCGCTGGTCGAGCTGTACCACCGGGCGCTGGCCGAGGGCGGCCACGAGAAGCAGCCGGTGGCGGTGCACGCGCACGGCTATGTCGCCGACAGCGACGCGCAAGCCGTCGCCCACTTCTACGCCCCGTACGCGCTGGCCATGTCGACCATCGGCCGCGAACGCGGCTGGAGCCCGATGACCCGCGAACAGTTCGATGCCCTGCGCTCGCAGAGCGGTTCGCTGTTCGTCGGCACTCCCGACTACGTGGCGGGCAAGATCGCCGAGGTCCGCGACACCCTCGGGCTGGACCGGTTCATGTTGCACACCAGCGTCGGCACCCTCCCGCCGGAGCAGGTTCTGCACAGCATCGACCTGCTGGGGACGAAGGTGGCGCCGCAGGTGCGCTGAGCCGTCGCACGCCGAGGGTCGACCCGCCGCCGATTGTCCTGGCGCTCGGCATGTTCGGGACCGCTATTCGAGTGCGGCGGCCGCGCCCGCGCTTCGCGCCTCCCGGCGTTCCCGGCGGCGACGGAGGTAACGCCGGATGCGGCTGGCACAGGCGTAGACGATCCACAATCCGATGGCGAGCAGGACCGCGGCGATCACCGCTGCCAGCACCGGGAAGAACATGGCGAGGGCGAGGACGCCGCCGACGCTCAGGTCTTCGGCGGTGCTCAACGCGATATTGGTGACCGGTTCCGGTGAGGTGTTGATCGCCATGCGGGTGCCCGCCTTGACGATGTGACTGGCCAAGGCGGTCGTCCCACCGACCGCCGCGGCGAACAGGGTCGGCAGCGAATCGTCCTGACCTGCGATCAAGGCCGACACCACCGCACCCGAGGCGGGCCGCACCACCGTGTGCACGGCGTCCCAGAACGAGTCGAGGTACGGGATCTTGTCCGCGACGGCCTCGATCAGGAACAGCACTCCCGCGGCGACGAGCACATCGGTCCGTTGGAGTCCAGGGGGCACGTCGTCGGTCCAGCCGATCCGGCCGAACAACCCCAGCAGGAACACCACCGCATACGCGTTGATCCCGCTGGCCCAGCCCGCGGTGAAGATCAGAGGTAGCACCGACACCCACTCAGCGTAGGCCCGCCGACCGACGGCTCGCGGTAGCTCGACAGCCATGGTCGCGGGTCGCCGAGGTGAGAGGTTCCGTGCGAATCATCTAGCACCGCTAGACAAGCTAGCGGGCAGATGTTACCGTTGCTCCAGTTTCTAGCACTGCTAGCAGTCAAGAGAGGGAGCCGAAAATGCTCATCGTCACCGGCCAGATCATTGCCGCCGTCGCCGTTCTCGCCAATGCCGTCATCTACGGCACCGATGTCTGCGCGGCCGTGATCACCCGGTCCGTCTACCGCAAACTCGATGATGCGACCGTGACCATGAGCGCGGGATGGGGCCACTATTACGGCGACAAACGCATGCCGGTGTTCGGTGTGGGCGGTGTGGTCACCGCGGTACTCACGCTGCTGATCGCGCTGTGGGCCGGGCAGATCGGCGCCGCTGTCGCGGCGGGGATCACGGTGGCGGCGCTGCTGACCTGGCTCGCCTTCTACGTCCGCATCGCCAAGCCGATCAATTCCCGGCAGACCGCCGCCGCGCAGAGCGGCACCGTTCCGGCCGATGCCCGTGCGCTGCAAGACAAGTGGGACAGCATCCTGAAGTACCGGATCACCTTGCAATTCATCGCCATCGCCGGACTGTGCGCCGCGCTGATCCTGTTCTGACCTCACCAAGGAGTAACCGACATGACCTTCACCATCAATGAACAGCAGTTCCTCGCCGAGGCCGGGATCGGCCGGCTGGCCACGGTGTCGCCCGACGGCGTAGTCCAGAACAACCCGACCAACTATCGGGTGAACGCCGACGGCACGATCGACATCGGAGGCATGCGGATGCGCGCCACTCGAAAGTACCGCAATGTCGAGGCCGGTAGCCGGGTGTCGTTCGTCATCGACCAACAGGTTTCCCTGGATCCGTACGTGATTCGCGGCATCGAGGTACGCGGCACGGCCGAGGCGATCGATGACGAGGAGCCACCGTTCCCACACCAGGAACGCACGGTCATCCGCATTCACCCCGAACGGGTCATCTCCTGGGGCATCGACGGCGGATCCTTCGACTTCACCAGTCGCGACCCCGCGTAGTCAGGCATCCTGGGCAACGGCGAGCGGACTGCCACGCCCGCCAGCCGTTGCCCCCGGTCAGCTCTCGGCAAGGACCGCGGCATCCACATACCGTGGATCACGGGCGATCGCGGCGAAACTCGACTCGCCGTCGGCGCCAACCGATTCCTCCACCTCGGCCAACCGGACGAGCAGATCGAAATAGCTCGCCTCGGCCGTCCGCAACTGCGCGATCGTCGCCGTGAGATCGATATCGGCGGCGAACCGCGCCCCATCGGCACCGACCAACAGGGTCGCCAGCCATCCGCCCGAATCGGCCGCGAACATCGCCCCGCTGGTCTCGGCCCAGAACAACACCGTGCTCGGCGCCACCTCGGAGCTCAACCGCCCCGCCGCGGCGAGCATCACCAGCGCGGTATAGACGTTCGACTCACAGAACCCGAAGTGCATCAGATACGCCTCGAGCGCTCCCGCCCGATACCTCAGTACATAGGTCAGCCCACCGGCGTCCTCCCCGAAACAGTCGGCGAAATACTCCCGAGGCGTTATCCCCTCCTCGGCCTGCCGCCAATCCGGCGCCTTCCCGTCCCAGAACCACCGGTCATACATCGCGCCATGATTCTCGATGGCCTCCGGCCCCGGCGCCGGTGTCTCCAGCCACTGCTCGAATGCCTCCCGCTCCATGGGAATTCGAGCAGCAACGACAAACGTGTCCGACACAACCGGCTCCTCATCGATCTCGATGGCGCCCACCATCCCGGGCCCACGCGCCATCCTAAGAATGCCGGTTCCTGGCGCGCGCCGACCGAGCTGGTCGATCAGGTCGGCCGCGGCTGCCAACCGGGCCCCCGGAACAGGAAGCCGAGCTTGTCCGACAATGTCGCCGCGTTCCTGACGTCCCGCCAGAGCGCGACTATCTCGCGCGCATTGATCTTCGCGATGTTGTAGGTCTCGACGTTCTTGGTGAGGCCGTAGATCGCCCGCTCGCCCTCCGGCTCGAAGGAGCCGAAGATACGGTCCCAGATGATGAGGACGCCACCGTAGTTGCGGTCGAGGTATTCCGTGTTGGAGCCGTGGTGCACGCGGTGGTGGCTCGGCGTGTTGAACACGAATTCGACAGGCGCCCACAGTTTGTCGATGACCTCGGTGTGGATGCCGAATTGGTACAGCAGGTTGATCGCGTAGGAGGCGGCGATGATCTTGCCGTCGATTCCCGACAGTGCCAGTGGCACAAGGAACGGCAGGGACGTGACAACCAGCCAAGGCGTACGTAGTGCCGTGGTGAGGTTGAAGCTCTCGCTCGAGTGGTGCACGACGTGGACCGACCAGAACACCCGGATTTCGTGGTGCGCGCGGTGAAACCAGTAGTAGGCGAAGTCGACCCCGACGAGTGCGACGGCCCACGCGGCCCAACCCTCGAGGTGCCACGGCACCAGCGAGGAAACAAACGCGAAGATCGCGAGTTCCACCAGCGCCCAGGGAATGTTGAGGAGTTGGTACCCGAGACCGCCGGCGATGGAGGTAGCCGAGTCACGGTAGTCGTATGGCTTGCCGCGACGCTCGAGATACACGATCTCCGCCCCAACGGCGATGATGAAGACCGGGATCGCCAGCCAGATCAGTATGGTCGAGACATCCATGCCGGACATCGCGGACGCGAGCCGGGGAATGACGATGACTACGGCAGCCGTGCTCAGTCCTGCGACGAGCACTCCGCAAGCCAGGATAACCCTGGTCCGGCCGTTGGCCAGGAACTTCTCCTGCCGCGCCTCGGCGGTCGATTGCATGCCACTCATAGGTAAACCATCGTCCGGAGCGGCGCTCCACACCAGGGACCCAAGGTGTAGCTGATCGCCACCTTGTCCGACATCCAGGGGGTGCAGCTCACAGGAGGCGACGGACGGCCTCGACGATCGCGCGGCGGCGGTCATCGGCGCTCTCGGCCTCGGACGGCAAGCTGGTGATGTTGCTCGGGCTCCACGCGAGAGCCATGCCGAGGACGAGGGTCAGCAGTGTCGCGGGTGAGAATTCGGAGCCGATGCCGTCCTTTTTCTGTGTCGCGGCGAGTGCATCCAGTTTGGCGTCGCGCGCGGGCGCCGCGACGGCTGGGTCCTGGTCGCCACGCTCCAGGCGGTGCCAGGTGGCCAACCGGATGACGTCGGGGTTCTGGCGGCAGTAGTCGAATAGCCGTCCCGCGTACTCGGGGAGGTCGCCGGGGGTGAAGGGGACCGAATTCAGGCCGTGGGTGACGTGGGCGTCGAAGACCGCGTCGAAGAGCTGGTCCTTGCTGCAGAAGTAGACGTAGATGAGATTCTTGTTGGCCGCCGCGGTCTTGGCGATCCGGTCCACGCGAGCTCCGGCGATACCGTACTTGGCGAACTCATCAGTGGCGGCCTGGAGAATACGGGCCTTGGTGGCGTCGGCTCGGGACATTTTCGGCGTCACCCGATTCCGAAGACGGCGATGACCGCGTCCGATGCGACGAGCAGCACCGTGCACCACAGGGCGATCCCGGCCATCAGCCAGCGGATCAGCCGCCAGCTGGGGATGCCCAGCGCCGCACCTAGTAGGGCCGAGCCCCAGGTACCGAAGAGGGCAGGCCCTACGATGCCGAAGCCCGCCACGCCGTATCGGTCGAGGACTCGCTTGGCCCGCCGCCCCGTGGCGCCGGAGAGCCGGGCGTCCGCTGCGGGCGCCTCTCCGCTGGTCGCAGCGATGGCGGATGCGCCGTCGGCTTCCGTCGCCGAATCGGCCCGCGCGGCGGCCGACTTCCGGCGGACGCGGCTGGACTGCCAGAGCAGCCGGACGCGTTCCATGGCGAACACCGCGAAGACCACACAGCAGGCCGCGCCCAGCAGCACCGCGACCAGCGCGACCGGACCCGGCAGGGAAAGTGAGAGCCCGACAGGAACCGCGGGGGTGCCTAAGACAAAGCCCGCGAGCAAGGTCCCAACGAATCGCCCCATGCAGATTCCTCTCAGCCACGTCGTGCGCTTCGCTGGGCGGTTCCAACGACCACAAACTTAACTAACTGGTTAGTATCTTGTCATGAAACACACCGACACGGTGCTGGGCGAATTGGCGGCCGGCAAGTATCTGCTTCTCACCACGTTCCGCCGAGACGGCAGGGCGGTTCCCACGCCGGTCTGGGTGATGCGCGACGGCCAGACGCTGGCGGTGTGGAGCGCGGCGGACGCAGGCAAGGTGAAGCGGATCCGCAACGGGAGCCGGGTGACGGTCGCCCCGTGCGACTGGCGCGGCAAGTCGCTCGGTGCCTCGGTTCCAGGCTTCGCCGAGGTGCTGGCACCGGACGCGAGTACACACTTCACCGCTCTGATGAAGCGCAAGTACGGGCTGGTCGCCCGGATCGGGCTCCTGGGCAGCCGGCTGCGGGGAGGCTCCGAGCGCACGGTGGGCATCCGTATCCGGCTGGACGGTTGAGCGGGGGCGACCTGGGTCGCCCAGCGCACACCGGCTCACCGACATCGAGCGGCACCCCGACTCCCCACGGTTGTTACCTTGGTTTCATGGTCAGCGCGGCATCTACCCGGCGGCGCGACGGACAATGTATTCGCTGTTGGGTTGTTCGCGGGAGATAGTGGGCGGTAGCGTACGGGCGGGGGTATTCGGGCAGTCGGCATGAGATGCAGAAGGCCGTCCTCGCCCGCCATTTCAACTGTCACACGGGGGTTTTCGAATGTCTCAGATCGATGCGATGCAGCCGGGCGTGCAGTCGCCCTACGCGAACGAGCCCGCGGTTCGGCGATTGACCCGCCTTGCCGGATCCGCCGGAATCGCGCTGGGTATCGCGCTTGTGGCCTGCTCTGTCGGACTGGTGGTGTCCGGGCTGGTCAATCCTGAATACCTGATCGTCGTCTGCGTGGTCGCGCTGTTGCCCGGGATTCCCGCCCTCAGCCTGCTCACGGCGTCGCGGCGGATTCTGCGTGGCGAGATCGCCGGAACGACCAGGGCGACCACGATGCTGGTCACCATGGGCGGCCTCGTCCTGCTGGGAGCGGTGGGCGCCATCATCGAAGGGCCTTGGCCCGCGAAGATTCTGATGGTCGTTCTCGCCATCGGTACTTTCACTACCGCGACCTTCGTCAACCGTGCCGATCGAGCGTTGAAGGGCCAATAGTGGAGGCTCGGTGGGGTAGCGCCGGATTCGGGCCTGCTCGGCCGTGCGGCTGATCCACACGGCCGAGAAACCACGGGGCGATCAGCGGCGCGGTGACACCACGATCGCTGCTCGGCTGTACCAGCGGTCGACGGTATTGCCCTCGTTGCCCATGAACCCTTCCGATTCCAGGTTGTTACCTTGGTTTCATGGTCAGTGCGGCATCGACCCGGCGGCGCGAAGAGTTGCGCGATTTCCTGCGGTCGCGGCGGGAACGGTACCGGCCAGGAGATGTCGGGCTGCCCGCGGCGGGTCGTCGGCGTACGCCCGGTCTGCGGCGCGAGGAAGTCGCGATGTTGGCTGGGGTGAGATGTCGGTTACACACTCCTTAAATGCCCACACACGGGGAGGGAGACGAC
Source organism: Nocardia sp. NPDC060259 (assembly GCF_042728775.1). Taxonomy (NCBI): domain Bacteria; kingdom Bacillati; phylum Actinomycetota; class Actinomycetes; order Mycobacteriales; family Nocardiaceae; genus Nocardia; species Nocardia sp. NPDC060259. Next base: position 13,107 of record NZ_JBHXAY010000043.1, on the reverse strand, counting down.
GATGTCACCTCTCCCTACAGCAGCACGATGATTCGGCGCGGCGAGAGCGCGGATCGTGGCTGATCGGTTAGGCAGTGGTCGAACCGGCACCGCCGGTCCGCGGACCCGGGACACGGGGTCCGGCGCGGACGGATGTCCCCAGATCAGTCTTCGACCACGCCTGCCACCACCAAGTTGGTATAAGCATCCTGAAATGCCGAATTGAGGGCGTTGTGCGTTCACGTACAGGTCAACAGCAATTCGAAGGCGCTGTGCAGGTCGGACCCGTCGAAGACTTCAGGTTCCACGTCCGGCGCGGTGTGACGCCGGACAGTGTAGTAGTCAGCCAGATACCGCAGATCGCCCCACGGTTCCATGACGTGAACACGGTCCAACACCCGCCCACATCGCAGGCATTCGAGCCATGGAACAACAAGCAGGCCCGTCAGGTTGGAGTCCGTGATGCCGAGTCGGCCTGGATCGACCGGCGACGAAGACTCATCGGGCAGCAATCGGATCGAGGGTTCGACATCGGAATCTTGTTCACACGAGACGATTTCGTCGTGCCGTGCCAGCCGCTCGCCCCATTGCTCGGCCAGCACTTCGATCTCGGCGCGCGTTCGGTCGCTAATAGGCACTCGGTGCTCGATCAACTGTCGGATCAGGATCCATAGTCCGGCTTCCTGACTGCCGGTCGCCCGGCAGTCGCGAAAGTTCTCGCCGGCTACGGCCGACGGCAGCAACCTGGCCAGTCGTTCCCATAGGTCCGCTTCGTATGCCTCGTAACGGCTCTCGCCACCCACGAACGTGACACTAATGGACCGAAAGTGAGCACGAGTTCACCGGCTCGCGCCCTGACCAACGCAACGCACGCTCATGCCGCTGATCGCGCGGGCTGCTCCGGGCCTTAGGAGTTCAGAGTCGGCCCCGCTCACCGGGGTGAGATGTTCGCTACACACTCCTTCAATGCCCGCTTCCTGTACGAGACGACGATGTCTCCTCTCCTGCAACAGCCCCCTCCCGTCCGCCGATCGGTCTTCGATCGAATCACTACCAAGTCGGTATAGGCGTCCTGAATGCCGAATTGAGTGCGTTCCCCGAGGATGCGGGGTCCGACCCGAGTTGGTGACTGAACCCGTGTGAGCCCGATGGCGGTCTTATGCGAAGCCGAGCTCTTTAAGGTAGATGTACCAGGGATCGGTCAACCACCATGGCTCTCGCCAGGTTTCGTGCGGACCGTGGATATACGGGTACCGCGGCCCCAACGCGACAGTGCTGATGAACTCCGCGACGCTGTCACATCGCAGAACGAAGCCGCTGTCCAAACCGTGGCGGAAGTACAAGAAGTCGAAAATGAACACGGCTTCAGTATCGAGGTCGAGCACGATCGATTGCTCCCTTACCCGCCCGATAGTCAGTGTGTTGCCAGCATCGATGACCTTGCCTGCGAAGTCGATCAGACGCTGGGGCCGGAAGTCGTGGTGTGAGCCGAACCGCAGGTCACCGAATTGCGGATGAGCGGTGAGGGCGTAGAGCACACGAAGTCCCGCTGGTAGTTCTTCGGGTAGTTCCACTCCCGCGGGCAAGCGCAATCGCCCGTCGTCGTAGATCTCGGAGAACTCGTCGTCTTCTTCTTGTCTGCGATCGAGTTCCTCTTCGGCGTCTCGCTGCAGGAGCAGCTCGATTTTTGCACGCATCGTGTGCTGGTGGTCTGCCGTCACGTTTTTGATCTCTCGTCACCGAGACCTGCGCCTCGCTCGACGTTGATGTTAGATCCACACTCCGACACCGGAATTACACCTGCACGTACATCCGCTCATGCCGCGACCCGCGCAGCCGGCGGTCCGTATAGCTCCGGGAAGTAGCTCAGCTTGCATCACTGGACGTGACCGATACCGTTCCGAAGGTGAAGGATGCAGCCGAGTTGGATCGGCGTCGACGTTGGTATGACGGGTGGTTGCACGAGTGGGATGTGTCGCTGCTGATCGAGCTCGGGCAACTCGAGGAGGTCACGCGGCGGGCCGGGCAAGGCGATTGGTTCTGCGCACACGGTCTGGCGGCCGTGCAACACCTGAACGGTCAGCACGACGCGGCGATCGAGGTGTTGCGGCCGTTCGCCCAGACCGGCTGGTGGACAGCGATAAAGGCCGTCGCCACGATATTGGCCGACTGCAGTCGCACGGACGAGGCTCTTGCGCTGTGTCGTTCCAAGGTCGTGAGCGGTGATCGCGACGCCATCGAGTATTCGGCGAGGCTGCTGGCCGAGGTCGGGCGCGCCGGTGAGGCATTCGATCTGCTGCGACCTGGTGTCGATGACTGGGTTCATGTGCGGGCGCTGGTTGAGATCAGTGTGGGTTTGGGTCGCAACGAAGAAGTCACCCGGTTGCTACTCGAGGCCATCGACCGACTTCGGCGGCCCGGTGCGGGGTTCGACGGAATTGTCTTGCACGTCGAGCTGTTGGCGGTGGTACTCGAGCGGCAAGGACTGGTTGATGAGGCTGTCGCGCTGCTGAGCGAGGATCTGTCTTCCAGCAACATCATTGAACAGTTGATCGCGGTGCTGATCCGTCATGAGCGTTACGAGGAGTTGGGTGAACTGCTGGCCGGACGCGCCGATGCTGGAGAAATCTGCCATGTGGTCGAGCACCTCCCCGAAGGTGTCGACGTGGATCGACTGGCTTCGGCTATCCGTGCGATGCCCGACCCCGAGAATTGTCATGCGGCATATCATCCACACGCGGCACTGGGGCAGTTGCTGCTTCGTGCCGGCCGGATCGGCGAGGGGCTGGTAGAGCTGCGTAAGGCTGTGGATCCTTTGGATGTTGTTTCCCTGCAGTTCTTTTGGGCGCTGCTTCTCGACCTTGGGAGTCCGGACGAAGCCTTGGCGCTAATCGATGATTGCGCCGTCATGGCGGGCGGCATGACGTGGGAGCTACTGGTCGAGCACGCCGGGCTGCTCGGCAGCTGCGGCCGCACCGGGCAGGCGATCGAGGAGTTGCGGGTTCGTCCGGAAGTCGGGGAACCGGAGGGTGCGGCGTATCTATCCGACTTGCTAGTCTCAGTCGGGCGGCTCGACGAGGCGATTGCGGTGGTGGCACCAGGTTTTCGTCTCGGTAACAACATCGATGTGATGGCGAGATTGATGATTCGTCAGGGGCGAGTCGAGGAAGGCGCGCAGCTGTTGTGCCGAGCTGCGCCTGTGGCGGGTTGGTCCTGACTCGCGGTTGTCTGCGGTGCTGGGCTGCAGGCCGCCGGGCGACTTCTTTCCGCCCGCGCTTTGGCCGCCGCCCCAATGCACCCTCATCAGCGTAAGACGTTTTAGAGCACACTGATCAGCATTGACTTTAGTCAGTACAAGTGCGCGGTAATGCTGCTGGGCGCGCGGTCACGAACGTCCGCATCTGCCGATGAGCAAGTACCCCAGTGCCCGCTCTTGTCGGTGTGCCTTGCGACCATAGGTATATGCCCGCAACGGTTCCGATCCCGCCGAGGTCGGATACTTCCGCAACCCCATCGCGTACTTCTTCGAGCTGGACAAGGAACTCGAACGCTGTGGTGTGCCCGAGGAACTGTGTACGTTCGGGTTCCTGTTCGCCGGTCCTCCGACCGAAATCCCCTTCCACATATCGGGTTCACTGGAGGGATACCCCGCAGTCGGCCACCTGGCACTGTCACGAGCGAAAGCTGGCGCCGATGCCTATCGAGCGGTCATCGACAAGATCGATCAAGACTTCGTCGACGATCTCACCACCCTGGTGGAGAAACTGGAATTCGAGCACGAGGACTGGGCGAGCCGTCAGGGACGAGATGACAGCTGGTACGTCCCGGACACCCCCTTCTTTTCGACCGACTGACCATGTCGACCCAGGACGAACGAACTCTTCTGCCGCATGCCGCGCTGACCAAAGCGGCCAGCGTGACCACCTGAAGATCGACGGAGCCAGGCTATCTACTGCCGACCTCCGCACTATCATGGCGAGTTGAGCGTGAGAACCTCTGTTGCAGTTCAACTTCGGCGTGCGGCCGCATCAGTCGAAGTCCTGACCGTCCAGTACCCAGGCGGTGCGCTGGGCGGGGTCTTCGACGGCCAGGTGCATGTACCAGATGTCGTCGCTCCAGTCCCGCCAGGTCATGCAACGGATTCGAGCAACGAAGTCATTGATGTCGTCGACATCGGTCGACCCCGCCATCAAGTAGAGGAGTCGCCAAAGCCTCAGGCGCCCTTCGGATTCAGAAGCGCGTCTGAAGGCGCCCTCGCCGCCCAGCAGACAGAGCAACGCGGGGTAGGCCTCGGAGAAGTCGACCATCGCTGCTTGTGCCGGTTCTTCCGGTTGTTCCCAGTCGTTGATCGTGAGCTGGTGGGCAATGGCTTCCTCAGCTGTGCCGCGGACGACGGTAATCTGATTGATGATCGTCCGCTGTGTTTCCATCAGGCCGAAGTCCGAGGTATCGGCAGGCTGGCCCTGGCGTTCTTTGGGGTGCACGAGCATCGGGAACGCCAGACGCTCGGGCGGGAACTGGAAGGCCTGGCCGTTGCTGCCGCTGTGTTTCTCGTGGTAGCGCCAGAGATGTTCGGTATCCCAGTTCTTCGCTTCCCAGGACTGCAGTCGCAGTGGAACCAACCAGCATTCAGCTTCCCCGGGCGCGCAATCTGATGGTTGCTCCGCCGAAAGATACTGTCCTGCTATATCTTCCTCGCGTAGCACGCGTGCATGGGCGACCCGTAGGCGCAGTCGAGGATCATGGAGGTGTCCATCGGCTTCGGCCCAAGGATGATTCTGGGCAAACATGTCGCAAAGGTTCCGTTCGAACGCCCACCAACGGTCGTTCCGGGGGATTAACTCAAGGGCCTGTGCCGCTGCAGTGGTCGACGCGCTGAGGATGGTGTTCTGGGTTGTCATCGACTGTGTTTCTACCAGCTGGCTTTGGCGACGCGGCAACCTGGACGAATCGACAGCGGCCGAACACACTGACGTGCCGCTGACGGGCTGCTCCGAGCCTTAAGAGTGCAGAGTCGGCCCCGCTCGCAGGGGTGAGATGTCGGTTACACACTCCTTCAGGGCTGCGCCGGAGAGCGATCGTCAACCAATGCGATGTGCGGTTGAAGCAGCATCAGGAATCGGCGACAGCCTGCATGTGTCGCTGAGGGCGGCAGCGGGATCGACGTTGCGGAGGGTCGATAGCCAAGCACCGTTGGAGCAACAGCTTGCACCGCGTCAACTTGTGGCCCGGCTACCGGGCCTTCGGGACCGGATCAAGTCAGAGCACTCGCATCGGTGTCAGAGGTTATCGAGGTGGAGGTGGAACGCGGTGTACACCCCGCTCGGTCGCCGCCACAACGCCGGTGTGGGCAGCGCTCGCCAGGGCGTGCACCGCGCCAATCGACGTGAGTTGGGTTGCAGGTGCGCCTGTCTCAGCATTCAACCAGAGCACGCCGGTATCGAGACCGACCGCGACCCAACTGCCACCGGCAGCGAAGCACAGCGACGCCCACCACATCTCGCCGTGAACGCCGGCTACGTCGTTGTCGATGCGGAGATGCCACACCGGGTCGCCGGTCGCTGTGTCTACGACCACGACCAGACCGCGGTAGCCATACGGTCGATTTTGTCCATGGTCCGGCCGGATCCAGGCGGCGAATCGGTGCCCGTCCGGACTGAACACTACTGACCCAACCAGGTTGGAGTGGTCAGTCCGTGGCAGGTCCTCGCGTTCGTAGCGGTGGGAGAGGGCACCATTTGCCGAGACGTCGATCAAACTCAGCCACGCTGCCCCCTGCATGCAGTTACCGACGGCAAGACGACGCCCGTCCGGAGAGAACTGCGGTGTGATACTCCAATCACCCAACATGATCTCGTCGTCGTCGGCATCGTGCCGCAGACCGTGTTCGGTATCAACGACCACCAACTCCTCACCGCCAGTGAGGGCAAGCAGCCGGCCATCCGGCGACCACGCCGCGTGTCCCTGCACTCGCCGAGGACGCAGTTCAGCGGGCAGTACATCGACGATGTCGAGGTCACGCCAGTCACGCAACAGCACCGATTCGTCAGCGAGAAAGGCCGTCCGCATGCCTTTCGTCGATCCGTAGGGCCCACGGATCTTCTGACGTCCGGGGACTTTGATGATCCGTACCGGCTCGAGATCGGGTGCCAATTGCCAGTGCACCAGGTAGGCGCCGGAGTACATACTGCTCAACGCTTCCGGTAACGAGGGGTGGATCACCAATCCGTGGTGCGTGCCGACCACGACGTTATGAAAGCCGAGCTCGAGCGTCCGGTTCGCGGTATGCAGGATGTCGATCATTCTGGCTCGCAACGACTCTGGCGCGTCGGGACTGAGGAGGTCGATCGCGGTGTCGCCGAATTCGTCACGCGATACCGGATCTGCGCCGCGTTCGAGCAAGAGTTCGGCAACCTCGGCCCACGACAGATCGCCAGCTAGTGCGCAGGCTCGGTGGAGCGGAGTGTGTGGTTGCGGTGTCTGAACCGGTGCGTCGGCGAGGATCAACAGTAGGGCTATCTCGGGGTTGTCTGTCAGGTCCAAGGGGGTGACTCGATTGCCGTCGGCGGCCCGAGTGGCCGTCAGCGCAGGATCAGCCCCCGCGGTCAGGAAAGCAGCGACGACATCGCGCCGGTTCTTCTTCACAGCGACATGCAGCGGTGTCGATTCGAACAGATATCGCGCTGCCAGTCCCTGCTGTCCGGCTGCCTCGGCGAGCAGTTCGGCGATCGGGCCGCTGGTCGCGAAGTGCAGGGCGTTGCCCCCGTTCACTCGCGTCGCCAAGGGATCCGCGCCACGGCCCAGCAGAAGCTGTACTGCGGCAAACGAATCTGCCTGCCACGTCGCCACGATCAACGGGGTGGCATCCATCCATCCTCTGGCATCGACCAGATCGGGCCACATATCCAGCAGCCGAGTCAACTCGACCACATCCCCGGCCTCTGCCGCCGCGATCACCGTCGACGTCCGGTCCTCGCCTCTGCCCTTCAATAAACGCCGCACCGCAGTGATGGTATTCATATTCTCCCGCCATGCACCAGCAGGTCACGGCAGATGATTTCGACACCGGGATGTGCCTGCAACCATGCCGCCAACGTGGCGGCAGTGCGGTCGGTGAGTACGTCGATAGGGTGCCTGGTCTGCATGGCGAACAGGATGGTGCCGTAGCGGTGGCCGCGGCGCAGCGAGGTGTCCGCCAGTCGTCGACTGTAGCGGCTGTGGACTCGTCGTGACCGTGTCGCGCAACCCGGGCAGGCGGCTGGTTCATCGCGGGTCGCCGCCTCGATACGCACCGTGGACCCAACGACTCGAACCACCCTGATCGCCAGGCCGTCGAGGTGCGGGAACAGGACGCCCATCGGTCCAAGATCAGAACACCAGCCACATGATCAACTATCAAGCGCCACTGTGCATCTCGGGGTGGTCAATCACGGAGTTTGTGCCAGATCCGGTATTCGAGGAGTGCTGACAGTTGCGGGGCGCACAGACTCTGGGCCAGATAAGGTCTTGCGGTGGTATCGATCTCGAGTAGGGGCGATGGATGCGTATTGCCTGCCATCGCCGTCTGTTGGCTTGCCGACGATCCGCAACCAGGAATCGTGTTAGTCGAATTGGTAGACGCACATGGTCGTCCTCATCAGCTGGTCGGCAAGAGTGCCTACTTCGGTGTGGGGGAGCTACTTCCAACATCGCCCTATCCATGCCCGACAAGCATTCAGTGCCTAGTCGAGGACATCAACGACGACCTGGCCACGGTCAAGACTGCGGACTGGTTGACCGGCGGCCCTGACCACGTACCTTTCGTTTTCGACGTGTATCTGGACATCCTCGTTCCTACCGACCACCTGCCGCCGATCATCTGAGCCAGGCGCGTCGACGTCCGCATCTGCCGCGAGACGCGCGGTTCGAAGCGGTCACAGCGCTCACTCTTCCTGAGACTATCTTGGGCCGTTGGAGTACGCGCTCGTGCCGAGTTCGGTGTGCGGTGTCAGGGGCAGGACTGGCGCAGGTGAGTTTGGCGAGTCCCCGATTGGCGTGCCCTGAGTCCGAAAGGCAATCGACTACCACAGCGTTATCAGTACCGACACGGGCGAGCGGGCGCTGGAACTTCGACTTGCCGTCAACCGGTCCGGGTTAGATCGGTGACGTAGCGGAGTTCTGCAGGCTTGCTGTCGGCGCCGAGTACCACGACCTCGTAGACGAGTCCGGGTTGGGGCGGCGGTCTGGGGAAATCGCCATCGGGTGGACGAGGCAGGTAGTAGGTGGCACGGCTTCCGAGTTCGTTGACCGAGTAGTTGCGCGTTCCTGCGAGTGGGCCGTCCAGGAGGAGACCTTCACAGAAGCGAATCTTGGGCGCGTGGGCCACGCGGTCCAGGTCGAAGTGGGCTTTGATCTGGTCATCGGTCAGGTCCGGCTCGATGTGTTCGGTTCGGCCGTCATCGAGGAGCAGGCGGCGACCCTCGTTATCTGGAGGAAGAGTACTCACTACCCCGATTCGATCGGCCACGCCACATTCTCCCAGGCTTTGCTCTGAGGACATCCCGTCACGCTATCGGGACATCCGATCCGCAGTGTGCCCGCTCGCAGCGAGATCGACTGCGGCACAAGAACGTCCGCTTAGGACGAGTTGGGTACGGGGCTGGTGGCGCGCAGGTCGCGGTACGTCTCAACACCCAACTATTCGGGAGTGCTGACGAGAGCAGCCAGCGAGCCACCCTGCTGTTGCGCAGCAACCCACACCAACTCGTTGCACCATTCGTCGCTCTAGCGGGACGCTACGGTGTCACCTCGATCTGAGTGCAGTCGCCGCACACATCGACCCCGACACCGAGGTCTAGATGATCGCGGGGGTCGAGGCCAGGGTGTCGCGGCGGCCGCCTGTCGCCGCTCTTCGAAAACCGGCCGATGCCGCCTGACAAATACAGAGATATCACGGATTTGGGACTCGCGACCGGTTTGACAGGCTCTGGCCCTCCGGACACACTCGAACACCTCGGCGCGCAGCGGGCGGCCGTTCGGGGAGGGTCTTCACTCATGGGTATTCGTCACGGTCGCTCGGTGTCCGCATCGCTCGCCCTGCTCCTGGTGGTCGGCGTGGCCGGTTGTTCGCAGGACGCCATGGTGCAGTACAAAGCGGGATTCTCTGAGCTACCCGCGCGCTGCTCCGAAGCGTTGCAACCCGCCGAACAGGAAATCAAGGCGTTCGCAGGCGAGGCGTACAGTTCCGTCGCAGAATCGCAGGACACCAACCGTCGAGTCACGGACACCAGTCAGCATCTGACCTGTGCGATGAAGTTCGGTGGCTCGGTTCTGCGTGAACCCACAAAGGTGCACCGGACGCCGATGTGGCGAAACGTTTCGATCTCATACTTCCTGTCCCTGTATCCCATCAGTGCAAACGAGACCCCAAAAAACCTGGTGGACTATGTCCCCGGATCGACTCTCCCCAACCCCCCGCGAACTACACCCATCGCCGGCATCGGCGAGAACGCGATCACCTGGGTCAAGGAGAATAGGGGCGATCCGCCGCGGGTCAGCGTGAAATTCGCCATCAACAATCTGATCGTGACTGTCGAGACGTGGGGCAAGGACTGGCCCGGACGCCCCGAGACATTCCCCGTCATCGACTCGCCGGAACTGCGAGCAGATTTGCACAACGGTACTCAAGCGATCGCGAAAGCTCTTGCCCGACAAGCTCCGTCAGCACTCCCGACAGCAATTCTCACCCAGCCCTCGTTGACCAGCAGCACCAGTACACCCACGACCACACCCACGAAGGCTTCCGGTGGGGTGTGGGATCCCTGTGAGATCCCGGAGGACACCCTGACCGTCGCAGGACTCGATGTGAGGTCGCAATTCCGCGGCGATAAACAGGCCGACAGTGCGATGTGCATGTGGCGCGGCGGATGGTATCGACTCCGGGTGTTCCACCAGGATGCACCGTTCGAATGGTCGGTCTATCAGAGCTCCAACTATGTGCGTCCAAAGCCGGTGACCATCGGCGATCGCCACGCGGTACAGGTGAACTGGGCCGATTCCGACAGCTGGTGCGTCCTGGCGTTCGAGGTGACCCAAGAAGCGAATCTTCCTGATGCAGGCGGCCAAACGCTCACCTTTGAGGCCTCGTTGACCGAGGATCGATCCCAAACCGAGCTGTGCGACGAGCTGATCCGGGTGACGACCGCGGTGGCGGGAGCCATGCCGCCGACCACGTGACCGACCTCCGGGCGAAACCATCGTGCTCACCCTCGGACAAGATCACCCTGCACGACAAGCCCAGGCCCACGAACAATCGCGAGAGCGAGCGCGGCAAGGGTTTTCACTACTTCCTGAAATCGCGCCGCGCCAAGATCACCCCGGGCGATGTCGGCCTGCCCCCCGGCCCCCGCCGCCGCACACCCGGCCTGCGCCGCGAAGAGGTCGCGCAACTCTCGGGGGTGAGATGTCGGTTACACACTCCTCATAGCCCGACTGGGAGGCAAACGCATGACACCGCATGCAGCAGCCCCTAGCTGGTGTGTCGGTGATGACGATGGTCAGTCGCACTGAAAGGTTCGAGGATCGCTCATCTTGTGTCGGACGGTTGATCTAGTGTCCGATGCATGGGGAGCTTTGATGAACTCGTTGATCACTTGGATGTCGATCCTGTCCTGCGAGGCAAGCAGTTCGAGCATCTCTGCAAGTGGTTCTTGACCAATGACCCTACCTATATGGCCACGCTACGACGGGTGTGGTTGTGGGATGACTGGCCGGGCCGCTGGGCTGCCGACGCTGGCATTGACCTGGTTGCCGAAGATCGCAGCGGGAAGTTCTGGGCCATCCAGGCCAAGGCCTACGCTACGGATAACGCGGTAACCAAGAACGACGTGAACAAGTTTCTCGCCGAGTCATCGCGTGCGATCTTCTCCTTTCGGCTGCTGATTGCTACTACCGACAAACTGCACCACATCGCGCGGCGAACGATCAATGACCAAGAAAAGCATGTCAGCTTTGTGGGTTTGAGTGACCTGCGGACATCGGAGGTCGACTGGCCGAGCGAGCCGACGGACCTCCGTCCGTCGCCGCTGCCGAAGTCGGCTGAGCCACGTGACTACCAGCGTGAAGCCATACGCAACGTCGTCGAAGGCTTCCGGACCGCTGACCGTGGGCAGCTCATCATGGCTTGCGGCACCGGGAAGACCCTCACTTCCTTGTTCATCAAGGAAGAACTCGATGCCAAGCGGACCCTTGTCCTGCTGCCCTCGCTGTCACTGCTCAAGCAGACGATGCATATCTGGAGGGTGAACGCCAAGACGCCGTTCGAGTCTCTGCCGGTCTGCTCCGACGATACCGTTGCCGAGCACGCCGACGAAGCTGTCACTCACATAAGCGAGTTGGGCGTGCCTGTCACAACCGAACCTGCCGATATTGCGGCGTTTCTGCGTCGACGGTCGGGACCTCGGGTGGTCTTCTCGACCTACCAATCGTCTCCGCAGATCGCCGCAGCTTTCACACTCGGACGGCTGCCCGCGTTCGAGCTGGTGGTCGCTGACGAGGCACACCGGGTCGCCGGTGACGAGTCCACTGTTTTTGCAACGGTTCTCGAAGCTGACGCTATCAAGGCGCACCGCCGCCTGTTCATGACCGCAACGCCGCGCTATTACACCGGTCGCGTTCGAAAGGCCGCACAGGACGCGGAACTGGAGGTTGCGTCGATGGACGATCCGACCAGATTCGGTGAGGTGTTCCACCGACTGAGTTTCGGCGAGGCCATCAGCCGGAAACTTCTCACCGACTACCAGGTCGCCATTGTCGGTGTAGACAACGCGACGTACCTCGAGTGGGTGGAAAAGGGCACCTTGATCATGCGCGAGGGCAAAGCCACCGACGCACGGACTCTGGCAAGCCAGATTGGGCTGGCCAAGGCGATGCGGAAGTACGACCTCCGGAGGATTATCAGCTTTCATTCCCGCGTCGCCCGCGCCCGCGCGTTCGCTTCCGAGATGCCGGAGGTCATCGAGTGGATGCCAGCCCGCCAGCGACCGAAGGGCACGTTGTGGACCGGACACGCCTCTGGAGAGATGACCGCCGGTGAACGCCATGTTCGCCTCCGACGGCTGCGGCAACTTGAGAACGGCGAACGCGGGCTGTTGGCCAACGCTCGATGCCTCTCCGAGGGGGTCGATGTCCCGACACTCGACGGTGTTGCGTTCATCGACCCTCGCCGAAGTGAGGTGGACATCGTGCAGGCTGTCGGCAGGGCGATCCGATTGGCAGAAGACAAAACCATCGGAACAATCGTTATTCCGGTATTCATCGACACCGAGACCGACCCGGAGACGGCGCTCAACCATTCCTCCTTCAAACCAGTGTGGGATGTCATCAATGCGCTCCGGGTCCACGATGACGAGCTAGCCGAGCAAGTCGACAACGCCCGCTTCGAACTCGGCAGGATGGGCGGTCGCGCAAAGCTTCCGGACAAGATCCATCTCGATGTATCGCCGCGGGTCAGTGCGAGTTTCGCCCGTGCATTTGACGTTCGCCTGGTCGAGAAGACCAGCGCGAAATGGGAGTACTGGTATGGGTTGCTTGCCAGGTACGCCGCTGCGAATGGCGCGGCACAGGTTCCCGTCGACTTTGTCATCGAGGGGTTCGCGCTCGGACAGTGGGCGAGTGTGCAGCGCGGTATGTACTCAAAGGGAACGCTGAGCGACGACCGGCGAGCCAGACTGGAGACACTACCGGGCTGGTCGTGGGATTTCCTGTCGGAGAGGTGGGAGGTCTGGATGGGCTTGATGAACAAATTCGTCGCCGAACATGGTCATGCCAACGTGCCGTTCCCCTACATCGTCGGCGCGTACAACCTCCGCAGCTGGGTTGCCGTCCAGCGCGGGGCATATCGCCGAGGAAATTTGCCCGAAGCACGTATCCGTGAACTCGAAGCTCTGCCGGGCTGGTTGTGGGACGTAGTTCAGGACGTCTGGCAGCAGAATTACGACGCTCTCACGATGTTCGCTGAACGTGTCGGGCACGCCCGTGCCCCACAACGGCATGTGGAGGGCAAGTTGAACATCGGGACGTGGGTCACGGTTCAACGCAGAAACCGTGAGGAGATGTCTGCGGAACGGCGGGCCCTTCTGGAAGCCCTCC
>NZ_JBHXAY010000042.1:0-53145 GCF_042728775.1 Nocardia sp. NPDC060259 | reverse complement strand
TAGTCGGTGTGCGCGTCGATATCACCCTCGATCTGATCCAGATCATCGGCGACGCGTTCGTGCTCGGCCGCCGACTTCTGATCGGCCCGGGTGAACGCATCGTCCACCGCCGCCGACTCCCGCTCCAGCGCAGCATCGATCCGCGCCGCCGGATCCGGCTCCTGCTCCCCCGGCTTCCTGCCGGTCGCGGGCTGCGACGGATCGGCCGGTCCTCGACCGGGTCCCGATTCCGGTTGCGGCGGGGTGGGATCCGGCGAGCCGGGTAGTTGGCCGGGGTCGTCGGTGGGGAGTTGTTCGGCGCGGACGGCCGCGTCGAATTCGGCGAGCAGGCGTTCCAGTGCGTCGATCTGTTCGGCGCGCAGGCGGACCTCACCGCGCAGGGCCGCGAGCTCGGCGATCAGTTGGGCGGGGCTGAGGCCCTCGTGGCGTTCGATCCGGCCGTCCCGGTAGGCCTCGTACACCTTGGCGAAGGTGGCGTCGTCGGCGTCGGTGATGTCGACACCGACGATCCTGGCCCAGTCCCGGCTGGCGGACGGGCGGCGCGACGGATCGCTCGGGATCGGCCCGCTGTCTGGCCGCGCCGCTGCTTCGGCCACCGCCTGCGCGAAATCGGTGCCTTCCCGGCCGCGCATAGCCGCGGCGACCACATCACGCAGGCTGTAGACGGCCTGCGGATCGTGCATCGGCATCCGGCCGTCGACGACACGCGGATCGGCGGACACGTCCCCGCGCGGTACCTCCGAGTACACGTCGACCTGGTGCAGCGCGTTCGCGTATTCGGTGAGCGCCTCGCGCAGCAGGTCCTGCTGTCCGTCACGCTGCAGCATCCGGAACAGCTTGCGCAGTCTCTTGGCCGACAGTCCACTCTTGCTCACCGCGTAGACGCGCTTGCCGTCCGGCCCGTCGACATAGCCCGGTGGCAGCAGCGCCATAATCCGCGGGTCCAGCTCCACGCGCGCGATGAAGCGCTTCGGCACCATCCTGCGCGCGGTGTCCTCGGACACGAGCCGCAGGGCGAGCCGATCGCGGGCGGCGTCGACGGCGCCGGAATCGATCTCGCGCAACTGCTTGACGTAGGCGACGAGATCGACGAGCTGCTGCATGCGCAGCGCCTTGGGCGTCGACGGGTCGGTGAGCGCGGCGACCAGCGTATCCGGGGTCAGCTCGGCCTGGCTGAGGCCGAGTCGCGTGGCGAGGTGGCTGCGGGCGTCGCTGATGTCGTGGAACGCCTGGATGTCGTTGGCGGAGCGGGTGAAATCGCTCAGTGCCTCGATCTGGGTGGCGCGCACGGCATTGTCGAGCCGCAGGTCCGGGATCAGCTCGGCGAGCTCCTCGGGAGTCCGGCCGAGCGGGTCGAGGCCGAGGTCGCGCACCGTCTGCACGAGGTCGGTGAGCACCGCGGCGGGTGACCGCGGCGGGGCGTCCGGATCGGTGGGTGGGGTCGGCGCGACCTCGTCGGCGTTGAGCACCGGCCGCCACGGCCCGTCACCGTCGCGCAGCAGGGTGACGGCCAGCTCCCGGCCGTCGACGACCTCGCGCCGGAAACGCACCTCGGGCGTTTCGACCGGCTGGATGCGCACCTGCCCCGACCAGTCGGTCTGGGCCACACCGTAGTTGAGCACCAGCTCTCCGCGTTCGAGCCGACCGGCCAGCTCGGGATCGGCCGTGAGCAGCCCGGCGAGCACGTGGTCGCGCGAGGACAGCCCGTCGACGATGACCAGCCGCTCCGGCCCGTTCGCGAACGGCACCCGCACCGCCTGATCACCGAGCCTGGTGCCGACCGGCGCGCTCTCTTCGGCGTCCGGATAGAACAGCCGCTCGGCGGTCGCCACGAATTCGGCGACCCGCGCCATCCTGGCCATGCTCTCGGCGCGCAGCCGTTCCAGCAGCGCGTCGGCGGCTTCCCTGGTGGACACCTCGTCGATGCCGACATCGCGGCTGGCGGCCCAGGTGGCCAGCTCGTCGCGGAGCTGGTCGCGTCGCAGCGCGTGCTGGAAGAACTTGCGCAGACCGTCGTCGCGGCCGAGTTCGTCGGCGTCGCCCCATTCCGGCAGTGGTTCGGCGCCGTTGCCGATCGGGACGGTGTTGAGCAGACCCGGATCGTGGCCGAAGGCACGCAGGAATTCGTCGCGGAGCCGGCCGAGCGGGTTCTGGTCGGTGAAGCTGACCGCGCCGCCGATCGGGACCGGACGCCCCACCGGATCGGGGTCGGCGTAGCGGCTCGGCTTGCGTTGCGGCGCTTGGTCGTAGTCGTCGTCGAACTCGTCGTCGTAACGATCGTCGTCGTCGGGCCTGCCGGTTTCCTCGATGGACGCGGGCTCCGGCCGCCCCGGCAGGCCGGCCGACTCGGGGCGTTCCCCCGTCAGGTCGGTCCTGCTGTACGGCATCGTCTGCTCTTCGATGAAGCGCTGCGCCGCGGCGGCGAGCCCTTCGATCGCGCCGACCATGCGCATGGCGCGGTACTGCTGCTCGTCGATGACCCGCTGCACCGTGGCCAGCGACTCGTCGGTGAGCTCGATGCCGAGCAGCCGCTGGGCGGCCTCGGTGAGGGTCTCGCCCTCCGGCCCCGGTCCGATCGATTCGGGCAGCTGCGGCGTCGCGGGCGGTTCGTCGGCGAGCCGGTCCGCTTCGTCGGGCGAGATCAGCTCGTGCTCGAGCAGGGCGTCGATGATCCTGGACCGTTGTCCCGCATCGGCATCGGCGAAGGCGACCAGCAGGCCTTCCCGCGCCTCCTCGGGCGTGACGCGGTGGACCTCGAGGTCACCGGTGAGCTGGGTCCGGACATCGTCGGGGTCCACATCGGAGTACCAGGGCTGGTACTCCTGCCCGTCTGGCAGGCGCATCGGCAGGTGTTCGCCCGCCGAATCGCGCATCCGGGCCGACAGCCGGCCGAGCAGCGGGATCTTCTCGCGGTTGGCGATCCAGATCGGCAGCTGCTGGCCGATGCGCAGGAAGGTGGGGTCGGGCCCGCCTGCTTCCGGCGGCGCCTGGATGACGGGATGATCCGGCGTCGGCGGCGTCGGATTGGCAGGCGGGGCAGGCGGCATCCCGCTGGACTCGACGAGATCGGCGATACCGCTGATGCCGTCGGCGATGGCGGCCTGGCCCTTGCTGTCACCGACGGGCGAACCGGACGGGTACTTGATCTGCTCGACGTGCTGCGGCCACGACTCGCGGACGAACTGCCATTCCCGGCGCAACCGCGAGGTCGGCGCGGCATCGGCCAGCGGGGCGTTCTCGTCGACGACCTCCCAGCGGTCCTCGCCGTCGGGCCGCACGTTCAGCGCGACCTCGTCGCCGTCGACCTCGATGCGCACCTGCGGCGGACGGCCGACGGCGGTCGGCTCGACGGGCACCCCGCCCCGGTCCTGGTCGCCGGACTCTTCCGGCGTGACCCGCGACGGATCGGCGGGCTGCTTCTTCGCCCCGTCACCCGCGTCGGGATCGTCGCCGAGGCGATCGAACGGCACGTCGGCGTCGTCGCGGCGCACGACGGGCGTCTGCGCCCGGCCGTCGTCGTCGGTTCGGTCGCGGTCGCGTGCGCCGGACTCGTTCGCGGCACGCGACGGGTCGCCGGACAGGTCCATGAGCAGGTCGTACAGGACGCGAACGGGTTTGCTCACGCGGTCGCGGCCGAGCATCGCCACCTGGGCGAACGCTTCGGCGACCGCTTCGCCGGGCTCGAGCATTCCGTCGTCGATGCTGTAGTCGCTGAGCTGATCCAGCCAGTCGCCGTAGGTCTCGCTGGGGTCGGACTTGCTCTCGGTGAGCAGGTGTCGTTCCGCGTTGGTGTAGGCATCGAACCCGCCGGTAGCGGCCAGCACGTGACCGAATTCGTGCAGTGCCAGGTAATACACCGGCCTGGACCGCGCCACCGGATAGAAGTGCCCGCCGTCGGCGGCTTCGCGAACCCGCTGGTGAATCCCCTCGGCGCTGGTCGCGTGGTCGTGGTTGAGGACGATGGTGTTGTGGTATCCGCCGTCCGCCCGCAGCCGGCTCTGGGTCTGCATCAACGTGGACCACGGCAGCGCGCCGATCGTGACACCATCCAGGTCGGCATGGGGGTGACGGTTCGCCATATCGACTACGCCCCTGGCGAATTCCTGCACGACCTGCCAGTTGAGGCCGGGCAGATCGAAACCGGTCGTCGTCACGTCGGGCCGGTCCAGGATCCGGGCGAGCTCGTCGCGCAACCGCGCGCCGACCTGGTCCGGGCTCAGCCCGGACCATTCGTCGGGGCCGGGGACGCCGAGCAGCCGCTCGTTCTGCATGTCGAAGGAGTCGATGTCCTCGTCCGGCGGACGCAACTGGAAACCGTCGCCCATCCGGTCGAAACCCGGTTCGCCGGAATCGGGTTCGATCGCCGCCCGGTTGACGACGGGCGGGGAGTCGTCGCCCGACCCGAGGGGCAGCCGATCGATGAAACGCCCGAAGCGACCGCGCGGGCGGCCGTGGTCGTTCAGGTCGGCCGCCAGGTCGTCGAGCATCCGCACGATCCGGTCGACCAATTGCGTGGGGTCGCTGTCGGTCATGCCATGGAAGCGGGTGGCCAGCACGTCCGACATCGAGGCGTCACCGCGCGGCGCGGGCACCCGCCACCGGCCGTGTCCGTCGGGCTCGAGGTAGGCGTCGACCCGGAACTGGTCGAGGGTGAACGATTCCCGGCGGAAGTGCGCCGGGTAGCGCCCGGCCGGGGGCAGCAGCGGGATGCTGCGGGTCGCCACCCGGTGGGCCACGTCGGCCGGATGCGGCGGTGCGGGCGGCGGACCGTCCTGGGCCAGCACATCCCGGATGCCCCGATGGCTCAGGTTGCCCGAGAAGCGCACGACGCCGTCGCGGTATTCGGGGAGCTCGCCTCGGCGCCGGCGCTCGGTGTCCGCCACGGAGTCGAAATAGCCGGGGCCGAGTTGCTCGACCCAGTCACCGAATCCGAGATCCGTCAGCCCCTCGGCGCGATAGCGCAGATAGTGGTCGAGCAGCAGCGCGGCGGATTCGTCCGAGTTGGGGCGGCGCAGCGGGCCGAGTGCTTGATCCTCGGAGATGTAGCGCAGCACCGGATCGCCGCCCGGTCCCGGCTCCGGCACCGCGAACTGGAGGTTGTGGGCGTTGCTGTTCCACACCACTGTCGCGTAGTCGGGGTTGGTCGCCGCCAGCTCGTGCAGAGCCGCCAGATGCCCGCCGGGCTCGGCGACGACATGCAGACTCCGCCAGCTGAACAGCGACTGCTGCCGGAAATCGGCGATCTGCGGGGTGAGCCGCACACTGTCGGGATCCGAGCCGATCGCACTGGTCAGCGCGCGTTCGGCGGCATCGCTCGGCAGCGTCCGGTCGCCGCGGGCGGGGGTGTCGGGCAGGTCGACGGCCTGCGGCCTGCCCCACGCCGGATTCGCGCCGTCCTCGGCGGCCCTGGCGACGTCGAGCACGATCTCGGCGGTCTCGGGTCCCACCCGGTTCAGGTAGCGCCGCAACGCGTCCCGGCCCGCCTCGGCGGCGACCCGCTCGGGCGGCGGCGCGTCGGCGTTGCGTTGCCGCGCGCGCTCGGCCTTGGCGTATGCCTTGTCGCAGGCGTTGGTGTAGGCCTGCTCGGCGGGACCGACCGGGATGTAGCCGCCCCGGTCCCGCATCGCCCGCAGCGTTTCGATCTCCATCGCCAGGTAGGGTGCGCGCGCGTCCTTGCGCGCGGCGGGCGCCGGGCCGTCGGCGCGGCCGGTGTCGGCGCCAGGGGGCGGCGGGGTGATGCCGTGTGCGCGATCCCAGTCGGCGCCGAAGTGATCCGGATAGCTGCGGGCATCGAGGCGCGGACCGCCGTCGGCAGCCAGCACGGCACGCACGGCACGCACACCTGCCCGGTGCGCGGCGGCGTGGAACAGTTCGTCGGTGGTGACGGACCCGAGTTTCGCGTAGGCCTTTGTCGCGGTGCGCAGTCCGTTCTCGTAGGCCTCGGCGTAGGCGCGGCGCAACGACGTCTCGTCCACGGACTCGCCGTGCCTGCGGTACACCGTGTCGAACTGGAACGACAGTGCGAGCGCGTCGGCGACGCGGTCGCTCATCCGGTCGACGTATTCGTCCCGGCCGAGCGTGAAACGCTCGGGCAGTCCGTCGGCGGCGGCGAGCAGGTCGGCCATCCGCGCCGCGAAGACGAGCTGGACGGCCTGCTGCAGGTTGTCCGCGTCGCGGTCGAGCACCAGGGTGTTGGTGGCCGGGTCGTAGGCGGGTGCGGTCCCCGGGTCGGTCGCCGAACCCCGCCGGAACCGGAACTCGGGTTCGATGCTGTAGCGCACCGAAACCCCGCGCTCGGCCAGTTGCTGGGCCGCCCACCGGCCCGGCCGCTCCCAGGACACTCCGCGGGGCGGCTCGAGCATTCCGAGCGGTTCCAGATACAGCCGGTCGACCCGGTCGACCAGCGCCGCGTGCGCCACCCCTGCCTGGGCCAGCGCTTCCCTGGTCTGGGCGGGGTCCGCCAGCCACGAGGCGGCTGCGAGTTCGTTCGCGGCGTGGCTCGCCTCGGCGTCCCTGAGCACATACAGCACCCCGGTTTCGTCGCCGTGCACCCGGACCCGGTTCGCGTCGGCGGGCGCGTCGGCGCGTCCGGCGAGGTCGGCGCGGACCAGGTCGGTGATCTCGTCGACGAGGCGCGCGCGGTCGACCGAGGCCCTGATGTGCTGGGCGGTCAGGTCGGTGAGCAGCATCGCGTTGTCCATGCCGTGCCAGATGCCGACGTCGCTCGCGCGCACCAGCAGCATGTCGGCGATCCCACGACGGGTGCTGGGAAGTTCGTCGACGGGCAGGTTGAATCCGCGCACGAGCCGATCACAGACCCGATCCCAGTCGGCCTCGACGCGCATCACCGTGCGCGTGGCGGCGGCCTGCTCGCGCATCAGGCGTTCGAGTTCACGCGCGGTGTCGCGATCCGACGGCACGAATTCCGCGAGCCCGGGTCGCTGCTCCGGGGTGCGGTGCGCGTCCCATTCCGCGGCGGCCTCGTCGCGGCGGCCGAAACCGTCCGGGGTGTCGAACAATTCGTGCTCGAGCAGCCGCGCGACGCCGGCTTCCCGGCCGAGATCGCGCAACTGCTCGGGGGTCGGCGCTGGTTCCCGTCCCGCGGCGGCCGCGATCGCGTCGTCGTAGGCCGCGAGGTAGGCCGCGTCCAGGGTCCGGCGGACGGCGGTGTCGACCGGATCGCGGCCGGTCCCGCTGAGCGGATCATGGCCTGCCGCATCGACTTCCCGGTGGAACTCGGCCTGTCTGCCGAACGCTTCCGCCTCGGCTCGCACCCGCGCGGCGATGTGCTCGGCGCGGTCGAGCGCCCGGATCTGCGACGGTGTCGTCTCCAGCCTGCCGCCGAGCACCGCGTCGGCGAGCGCGCCCGCACGCACGACCGCGTCGGCCTGCGTGATCCGGTCGGGGCCGTCGGCACCGACGAACACCTCCATCGCGCGGCCGTCGAATGTGGTCGGTGCCGGATCGTCGAACGTGCCGAAACGCACTCGCGCGTCGACGGAATCGAGCACCGCCAGCATCTCGGCACCGGTTTCGGTGCGGCCGAGCAGCTCGCGGACCTCGGCGGTCGTCGGATCCGGCGGGGTGAGCAGCCAGCCGTACGGTTGGCCGTCCCTCGGCAGCGGCACCTCGTCCCCGTGGTCGCCGAGCCGGTGGATCACCTCGTCGTCGGCACCCATGGTGTCGAGCGCGGCGATCGGCAGCGGCACGTCGGCGAGGATGTTCACGCCGTCGCGTTCGAGCAGCAGCTCGGTGACGGTGACCTCACCGCGCGCCGACGCGTGCACCAGGTGGTACTCCACCCGCAGGGTGCCGTCCGCCTGGGCCGCGCGCAGCTCGCGCACCGCGTCGATCAGCGCGCGCCCGGCCGGGCTGTCGGGGTCGACGCCGCGCGCGGCCAGCTGCGCCGGGGTCTCGTTCAGGATGACCGCGAGGTTGCGGTCCATGGCCAGGGTCCGGCGCAGGTATTCCGGCGAACCCTGTTCCGCCCTGGCGGTCTTCGAACCGCCCAGCGTCGAGCCGACGCCCTTGGCCTCGACGACGACCAGCGTCGGCGGCGCATCGCCGACCCCGGGCACCAGCGAGGCGATGTCGACGGTGCCCGCGCCGTCGAAGGCGCCGTCGAACGGTGAGAGCAGCACCGCGCCCGGGCGCAGCTGCCCATCCAGCGTGAATGCCAGACCGGCCAGCTCACCGAGCTGTT
Organism: Nocardia sp. NPDC060259; assembly: GCF_042728775.1. Classification (NCBI taxonomy): domain Bacteria; kingdom Bacillati; phylum Actinomycetota; class Actinomycetes; order Mycobacteriales; family Nocardiaceae; genus Nocardia; species Nocardia sp. NPDC060259. The sequence goes on along the minus strand of NZ_JBHXAY010000042.1, from coordinate 44,942 downwards.
TCGAGGCCTCGACCAGCTCCGGCCCGAGGTCGTTGTACTTGGTAGCCAGGTCTTCCAGATCGGCGAGCTTGCCGAGCTTGTCGATCAGGTCGGCTTCGCTGAGCGAGGCATCCGCCTCGACCTTGGCTGTCTGCCGCTGGATCTCGCCACCGAGTCGATCGGTCGACAGATCGGCGATCCGCTCGATCTCGAATTCGGCCATCAGCAGCTTGATCTGCGCGCCGATCGGGTCGCGTTCCGCCTGCAGCGCCAGCCGCAGCGTCGAGACGTCGCGCAGTTCCTGCGCGAGGCGCGGATCGGTGACGTCGTAGCTGTGCGAGTCGCCCTTCATCACCAGGTAGTCGTATTCGGCCGCGGCGAGATGGTCGTCGATGAACCAGTGCGTGCGGGCGTCGTGGTAGCCGAAGTTCTTGTCGCGGTAAGTGTTCGGCTCGTCGTCGACGTGGTGCAGCCTGCCGTCGGGGTCACGGTAGGAGTCGTCGCGGTCGCCGGGCTGGTGCAGGCGCCCGTCCTCGCCGCGGTACATGCCGTCGGGCACGGGGTCCTGATCGGCGGTCCGCGCGGGGGTGGGATCCGCGCCGTCGTCCGGGTCACCGTCGCCCATGCGGTCGAACTCGCCCGGTGCGTACGGGTCCGGCCTTGTCTGTCCCGGCGCGGCGGGGGGACGCGACGGCGGGTCGCCTGCGGGCACGCCGCCCGCGGCCTCCGGGCCGTTCTCCTCTGGCCCGTCTTCCTCGCGGCGGCCCGGCTCGATCTCGGGCGTCGGGCGGCCAGGGACGCTCGGCAACGGTGGCTCGTACGGCACCTTCGCGCGCGGCCCGGTGAGCGGGGTCCGGTTGTCGTCCCAATGGTCGCCGGGCAGCCGGTTGACCTGGTTCTGGATCTCTTCCCAGGTGAGGATGGCGAACCGGCGCTGGTTGGCGGTCGGGTCGTCGCCGTCCGAACGCGCCAGCCAGTCCTGGAATTCGTCCCAGCCGCGGGTGAAGTCGTTGGCGTCATAACTGGCTCGCGCACGCTGCACCCACTCCCAGGCGTCGCGGATCAGCGCAAGATCGCCGGGCTGCAGCTCGCCCAGCTCCGCGAGATCGCGGCCGGCCAGGCGGTTCCACGCCTCGGCGACCTCGGGCAGCCGATCCAGCCCGCGCCAGCGCCGTTCCCCGGAATCCGGGTCGTTCATCAGCAGCGCATCGCTCATGAGCAGGCGCTTGATCTGGTGGACCTGCTCCGGCGTGAGCTCGGGGATCCGGGTGGGGAACTCATGGGCGATCGAGTCGGCGATGACGTCAGGGTGCACCCCGGCGTCGATCCAGCCGAGCACCTTCCCCACCTGTTCGCGACGCTGGTCCGCGTCGGTGTCGTCGCGGGTGAACCGGACGTCCGGATCACCGACCAGCGCGGTGATGTTGTCGATCAGCACCCGCCGCCGGTGCGCGGGATCGTCCCCGGGCATGCGGGTTTCGGCTTCGTCCAGCAGGGTCCGGATCCGGTCGACCATGTCGCGCGCCTGCGCGCGCTGCGCGTCGGCGTGCTGCTGTCGCAGGGTGTCCGCGATGGCGGTGACATCGCTGTCGTCGCGCAGGAACGCGTCGTATTGCTCGTCGGCCCAGCGCTGCACCTCCGACCAGGCGGCCCGCCGCTGTTCCCGCGCGGCCGAGGTCCGGGCGGCCTCGGTCGGATCGGTGCGGCCGAACGTGGTTTCGCTCTGCGGCGGGGTGACGAAGGGCTGCTGTTCCGACCGGAATCGGCGGAACAGGCGTTTGCGCTTGAAGCCCGGCTTGATCCGGGTCGGGTCGTTCGGATCCTGGAACCACGACCAGCCGGCGAACTTCATCGTTTCCAGAATCATCCGCATCAGGTTCGACGCGGCGTCGGGAACATCGTTGGAGTGGCTTTCCAGGCCGGGGTTCGCCGGCGACAGCCCGCCGGGCAGCTTCGGGATGAACGCGTCGTTGACACCGGGGCCGGACGAGCCGGCGATCGCGTCGACGATGGCCGCCTGGGTCGGCGTCACACCGACGCTGCTCGTCCCTTCCGGCAGCATGCGGCCTTCGAACACGTCCGGCGTCTCGTCGGAGCCGCGGCCCTGCGTCTGCCGGGTGCGCTCGGGATCGACGTCGTGCCAGGTGCCGTCGGCGGATCGCCATCGGGCGACCTCGATCCGGACGTTCCCGCCCCTGACGTCGGAGATCGTGTAGTCGATCGTCCGGCGCTGCAGCTGCGGCGTGTCGTCCGGCATCGGATCGACGCGCGCGTTGCCCTCGCGGTCGGCCGTGATCCTGCGGAACTCGATCGTCCCGTGGTCGCGCACGAACGCCCGCACCACGTCGTCGACGGTGCCCAGCGCCCGCCGCAGGGTCAGTTCGTGATCGGTGAGGCCGTCCTGGCGCGGCTGGTAGCCCAGCTGATCGCGCGGTCCGTAGACGACAAGGCGCGGCGGGTCGCCGTCGATGAGACCGATGTCCCTGGTCAGCATCCGGCCGCCGGCGCCCTCGATATCGGCCCTGGCCGCGCCCGCGACCAGCGCCATCTCGTCCTGCAGCCTGCCGATCCGGTTGTGCGCCTCGTTCACATCGCGCGCCGCCTCGGCGAGCGCGTCGATCTCGCCGGTGCGGTCGCCCGGATCTGCTTCGCGCAGAGCGTCGATCGTGCCGGCGAGATTCTCCGGCGACAGCAGGGATTCGTCGAGCGCACCGTCGGCGTCGGCCAATCCGAGGCGCTCGGCGAGATCGTCGCGCATCGCGCGGCGCGGCTTGATCCGCAGCAGTTCGTTGGCACGCTGACGCGCAAGGCGGTCCAGTTCGGCCCGGTCCTCGGCGCTGGTCGGCCTGCCGTCGATGGCGCCGCTGGCCTGGAGTTCGGCGATCCTGCGATCGAGCGCGGCGAGCTGTTCGCGCATCTCGATGACCCGGCGGGCCGCCTCGTCCAGTTTGGCCGCGGTCTCGCGGCGGTGCGCCGCGTCCGCTTCCGAACGCCGCTGGTTGACCCGGGTGCCGGGTTCCTCGCCGATCGGCGCGACCCGGGTGGACTGTGAATCGGCCTCGGCGGCCAGGCGGCGCATCGTGTTCGCGAGATTGTCGCGGGACCCGACGGCGAGCTCCACGTCGGTGATCCCCATCAACCGGGTCACCCGATCGTCGCGCTTGGCGCGCCAGAACTCCATCTCGCGCGCCAGCCGGTTGCGCTCCTCCATCAATCGGTCGTATTCGGCCTTGGCCCAGTCGTCGGCCGCGGCCAGCTCGGGCGTCGGCCCACGATTGCCCGAATCCGGCTGCCCGTTGGGGTTTTCGGGGTCCATCATGTAAGCCCGACGGGGATCGGTCGGCGTCGTATCGGACCGATCCATCATGTACGCGCGACGCGGATCCGGTGTCTGCCCGTCCGGGCGATCCATCATGAACGCGAGGCGCGGATCCGGCGTGCCCTCGTTCCGCGGCGTCCCCGGCCCGTCGGCCCGCGAACCCGACGACGAATCCGGTTGCGAAGCGGTCGGATCCATCATGTACTCCCGGCGCGGATCCGGTGTGGACTGTCCGTCCGGGCGGTCCATCATGTACGCGAGGCGCGGGTCGGGCCGGGCTCCGTTCCGCGGCGGCGCCGGCTCGTCCGCTCGCGAGCCGGACGACGAATCTGTTTGCGAGGCAGTGGGATCCATCATGTAGGCGAGGCGCGGGTCCTGCAGGGATGCGTCCAGCCTGCCACCGGTGGAGGTCCACAGCAGGTCGGCGTCGGCCCGGAGCTGGCGGGCGTTCCAGTCGGCCTGCCAGGCGCGGCCGCGCACGGACTCGGGCGACTCGCCGTCCCTGGTCCGCGGATCGGAGTCGCGCATCGAATCGGCCAGGTCGTGCAGGAATTCGGCTCGGTTGGCCGCGACATCTGCGCGCAGGTCGGCCAGCTGGGCGCGCAGGCGAGCGGCGGCCTGCTCGGGAGTCTCGTCGTCGTCGCCACGGGCGGTGCGATCATCGGGCGGCGGAGTCCGGCCCGAATCACCATCGCCGGGCTGCGGGGTCCGTCCCGAATCGCTGTCGTCGTCCGGGCTGCCCATCCGGTCGAAGCCGTCGCGTGGCGGCCAGGCCTGCGGCTGGTCGGGCGCCGCGTTCCGGTGTGGGGTAGCGGGGTCGACGGATGCCGAGGGCAGCTGGCGCAGCACCTCGGCGTGGAAGTCGGCGAAGTCGCCGCCGTTGGCGCGCACGATATCCAGCGCCCGGCGGATCGCGACCGAACGCACGTCGCCGAAGCTCTCCCCCGACTGGTGCTCGCCGAGGCCGACACCCTCGAGTACCTGGTTGGTCATCGCGGGCGCGTCCCAGAGGAAGACATCACCCGCCCGGTCGCGGCAGTCGCGCAGCCAGGACGACACCTGCTGCGCGGCAGCGAGATCACGGGTATAGATCACGATCGCGTCGGACCGTTGCGCCTCCGGCCCGGTGACCTTCATCGTCTTGACGCCGGGGAAGTCGTCCGGCCGGAGCAGGATGTCCCGCACCAGATTTCGCATCATCTCCGGCGCGGCATCGATCCGCGGATTCACATACACCCGGTACCCGACCGGGAAATCGGCACCCGGCCGGTTGAAGTGCAGGAAGTGGAAGTCCGTCCCCAGATCGCCGACGGTTTCCGGCAGCACCATCCCGGGGCCGTGGATCCCCTGCAGCATCAAGAACCGGAGGTCGGGGTTGCCGACCAGGATGTCGGCGAGGGCACGCACGTAGCCACCGGGATCGGTCACGCTGTTGGGCACGTGCGCCAGCGAGTACAGGTCGTAGATGTCCCTGGTGGTCCGGATCGCGTCACCGGCGGCCCAGACGCGGTCGAGGAAGCTGTCGAGGCTCTCCCGCGACAGCGGCGGCGGCTCCATACCGGCGTCCCGGTACGCCGCTTCCCGCAGGCCGAGCAGATCGTCGAAGGACAGATCGGGATGCGCCCGCCGCAGATCGTCCAGGGTGCGCGGCGGCGCCGCGTCGGCGGGCAGCGGCCCGTCCCCGTCGACGGCGGGGCCGAACGGCGCGTCCCGTTCGAGATCGGGATTGCGGCCCGCCTCGTAGGCCTCCTCCGGGCTGTAGAACCGGACCGGTTCCGCGTTGTCGCGCGCCGGTTGCGAATCCGTCCGCGGCACCTCGGGTTCCAAGCGGAAGCCCAGGCGTGGATCGACCGGTGCCCGATCGGGAGTCGCCGCAGGGGCGTCCGGAGTCCGGCCAGCCCGTGGATCGGCGGGCGCCGAATCCGCCGGGTTCGCCGTCCAGGCGAGCCGCGGATCCGTGACCGCCGCAGGGTTTTCCGGCCTACCACCGGCGGCCTGCCACAGCTGGTCGGCATCGGCCCGCTGCTGACGGGCGTCCCAGTCGGCCTGCCAGGCGCGACCACGAACCGCGTCGACCGAATCGCCGTCGCGGGTAAGCGGTCCGCCGTTCGCCACCGAATCGGCCAGTCCGTGCAGGAAATTCGCCCGGTTCGCGGCGGCGTCGGCCTGCGCGTCGGCCTGTTCGGCGCGGCGGCGGGCGGCCTGTTCGGGCGTCTCGTCCCGGCCGCGATCCGACGGCGTGCTCCGACGGGGGTCGCCGTCGGCGGCGGGGCCTGCCGGCTCGTCCGCGCCCATCCGGTCGAGGCCGCTCCGGTCCGGCCAGGACCGTGGCGCGTCGGGATCGTGGCGCAGATGCGGGCTGTCCGGGTCGACACCGGCGCCGGGCAGGACGCGCTGCACCTCGGCCAGGAAGTCCGCGTACGTACCGCCGTTCGCCATGACCGTATCCAGCGCCCGCTGGATCGCGACCGCCCGGACATGGCCGAAACTCTGCCCCTTCGGGTGCGCGCCGATCCCGACACCGTCGAGCACCTGCTGCGTCATCGGTGGCGCGTCGAACAGGAAGACGTCACCGTTGCGGTCCCGGTAGTCGCGCAGCCACTGGGTCACCTGCTCGACATCGGCCATGTCGCGCACGTAGACCACGATCGCGTCGGACCGCTCCGCGGTCGGCGAGGTGATCTTCGCTGTGCGCACACCGGGAAACGCGTCGGGCCGATCGATGATGTCGCGCACCAGGTCCCGCATCAGCGCGGGCGCGGCGTCGATGCGGGGATTCACGTACACCCGGTAGTCGACGGGAATCCGGCCGAGCTCGCCGGTCCGCTGGAAATGCACGAAATGCCACGGCATCAGCGAGAGCACATCGGACTCGCCCGGCTGCATCGGCAGGTTCATCCCGGCCTGGAGCATCGCGCGGCGGACGTCGGATCCGTTGTCGACGATGTCGGCGATCGCGCGGGTGTAGGCCTGCGCGTCGCTCACCGTATTGGGTTCCGGCGCGTCCGAATACAGTCGGTAGACGTCCATCGCGTCGTTGATCGAGTCCCGGTTCGCCCAGACCTGATCGAGCAGGTTGTCCAGGCTCTCGCGCGACAGCGGCGGCGGCTCCATCCCGGCGTCCCGGTAGGAAGCGTCGCGCAGGTCGCGCAGCTCGTCGAACGACAGGTCGGGGTGCGCCCGCCGCAGATCGTCGAGGGTGCGCGGCGGGCCGGCGTTCGCCGGTCGCAGCGCCCCGTCCCCGTCGGCGGCGGGACCGAACGGCGCGTCCCGCTCGAGATCGGGATTGCGGCCTGCCTCGTAGGCCTCGTCCGGACTGTAGAACCGGACCGGCGGATCGGCGATGTCGCCGGTGTCGTTGCGCGACAACGGCTCCCAAGGGCTGTGGTCGCGCACGCTGTCCCTGATCGCGTCGCGGACGGTCTCAGGCGAGTTCCGGGAGAGCAGCTGGTCCATCGCGTCGGCGATGACCGCGCGGCGGGTGGCGGGGTCGGACGGCGCGAGCCGGTCGCCCAGTTCGCCGTCGAGCCGGGTCACCAGCGCGTCCAGCTGGTCACGCAGATTCCGCAGGTCACCGCCGGGATCGAGCGCGCCGGGTTCGCTCAGGGTACGGCGGATGTGATCGACGACGTCGTCGGCCCGGTCGGCCACGTCGAGGTCAGGCCGCGGCGGGACGCCGTCGCCCTGGCCGGGTGTCCGGCCCAGGTCGTAGGCCTCGTCCGGGTCGAGCAGCCGGACACCGTCGCGGCTGCCGGCGCCCGCCTTGCCACGGTCGGCGGCGAAGGCGAGGCGGGGATCGGCCGCGGGCGAGCGCGGATCGCTCGGCGGCGCCTGCCGGTCCGGGGCGGCCGGGGCCTGGCGTGGGTCAAGGCCGCGCGGCTGCACGGGATTGCCGTTGGAGTCCATCAGGACCGCCGACACGGTGTGCAGGTCGCGGGGCGTCGGCAGGGGGTACGGATGCCGCGCGCCGGTGCGCGGGTCGAGGATATCGACGCGATGCTGCCCGGTCGCCGGGTCGAGCCCGAGCACCATGGCATACGGGGCGCCACCGACGAGCAGTCCCTGACCGGGGCTGACGAACTGGTCGACAACGAACGCCCGCGGGCCCGCGCCGCGGGCGATGTCGCGCGGGTCGGCGTCCGCGGCCATCCGCATCAGCTCGTCGACGATGCCCTGGTGCCGGGGCAGATTGCCGCCGGGATCGGGGAAGTCGTGCAGCGGACCGCCGAGCGCGGCTTCCAGTTCCGCGCGTGATCTGCCCTGCTCGCCCATGCGCTGGTCGTCGGTCAGGTCACCGAAATCGGTGCGCGGACCGGCCGAATCGGCCGCACCGTCGTCGGCCGCGACGGCGTTGCCCGGCTCGAAGCTGCGCCATTCGCCGCCGACCAGTTCCGCCGGCTGGTCGGGCAGATTCCGGGTGCCGACCTCCTTCGTCGGCGCGTGCACGGTCGCCCCGATCAGATCGGCCAGCTGCTGGGCCCAGCTGCCGTCCGCGCCCGCGTGGCACGACATCAGCCGGACCGGAGTCCCCCGCACATAGCTCGGGTTGTCCAGGATCGTCTGGGCGATGACCGCCGGATCGACCCGGCCCTCGTGGCCCGGGTTCGGGTGGCCGGACCGGGTGCCGTGCACGATCACGTCGTGCATGCCCTCGTTGCGCAGGTTGTTGCGGACGTTGTCGGTACTGGTGTCGTTACCGATCGAGGTGGCGGTCGGCGTGTAGACCACGCGCTGGCCGTTCGGCAGCAGGTGATCGTAATCCGCGGTGCGGTCGGTGGTTCCGGTGTCGGGATCGGCGCTGCGGTCGGGCCGGTCGCTGCTCCGGTCGGCCGGGTCGGCGCCGGTCGGGCCGGGATCGTTGATCGGGACACCCGCGCGTCTGCGCGGCGTGCGGGCTGGCGCGTCCGTGCCAGGGGTGATCGGCAGGATCGGCGCCACCCCGGCCTCGGGGGTGCCGGGTTCGGCGGTGCGGGTCTCCCCGGTCTCGGCGACCTGCCGCTGCTGCGGTACCTCGCTGTCGGCATGGTCGGCGCGCACCGTCGGCTGACTGTCCGCGCCGGTCAAGCCACCGTCGGCCAGGCCGGCGCGGCTGTCGGCGGCCTTCGGCGCGGCGGTCTCCCGGTCGGGCGCATCGGCGCGGGTGGGATCGGCGGTGGCGTCGCCGTCGGCGTCCGCGCTGGAATCGGCCGTCCGGTCGACGGTGGTATCGGTTGTCGCGTCGGTGACACCGTCGCCGGATTCGGTCCGTAGCGCCGAGTCGGCCTCCGGCCCCGTCCCGGTGCGCAGGTCACCGGCCACACCTCGCGCGGGGGCGGAAGATGCTGGGGCACCGCGGGTTTCGCCCGCCGCCGGGGCTTGCGCGGCGGGGGCGGGACTACTCGCCGCCGCGGGCGCGGCCTGCGTGACGACGGGAGCCGCGGTGGTGGAATCCGCGCGCGTCGCGGTCGAGTCGGCCGCACCGGTGACCGGCGTGGTGGAGTCGGCCGCGCCGCGGACCCCGAGATCGCCACCCTGCAGCGCATCGGCGCCGAGGGGAACGCCCGCGCGCTGCGCCTCGGGGGTGTTCACCGAATCACGGTGACTCACACCATTTTCCGCCGTCGGCTCCGCTCCGGTCCGGCCGTCCGCGTCGACCCGGTTCTGATCGGCGGCTGCCTCGCCGGTCGGCGAATCCTCGCCGTTGCGGCGCGTGTCGGCGGCCTCACCTGCGCGTGCGCCCTCGTCGTCCGCGGTGGCCTTCCGTTCGCCGGCGCCCTCGGATTCACCGCGGCCACCGGACTCGCCGTCACCGCTGCTCGCGGCGGCGGGACGCATCGTCGACCCGTCGCCACCACCCCCGCCGGAGCCGAGACCGGAGGCACCGCTGGTGCGCACCGGTCCGTCGTCGCGGCTGGTGTTCGCGCCGTCCCCGGTACCGTCGCCCGCCCGGTTCTCGCCGACGCCGGTGTCGTCGTCGGATCGGGTCCGGGTGTCACCCTCACCCGCGCCGTCGTCGGTGCGGGTCGCGCCGTCGTCCCTGGTAGCACCGCCGTCACCCTCGCCGGCGCCGTCGGACCGGTCGATCCCGACGATGGCGTCGATCTGGTCGCTGAGGCTCGGCGCGCTCATCGTGTCGACACCGGGTGTGGCCCCGGCCCTGCCCGCCTTCCACGTGTGCGCGCCGGTACCGCTGAGGCTGGACAGCAGGCCGTTGGAGGCGCCCGCGGTGAACATCAGCGGGTCGTGGTTCATGAACGCCTTGGTCGCGTTGTCCCACGCCTTGTCGAAACTGCCGGTGTCGTGCCAGTCGATACCCAGCTGGGTGGCGATGGCGGCGACATTGCCCGCCTCGGCGCCCATCAGGCCGGCGGCGGGGCCGGTGATCGCGGCCTTGAGCCACTTGTTCATCCGGTCCTTGATGAGCTTGTCGCCCAGCAGACCGGCGAACGGGCCCGCCGCCGCGCCACCCGCGGCCGAACTCACCATGGTGACCAGCAGCTGCCGGTGGTTGATCTCGTCCCGGTGGCCCTGGCTGACCTGCCAGGCCTGGGTGCCGAGTTCCTGCATCGTGCCGAGGATGAAGTCGATGGCCACGTGCCTGGCAAGGAACTTCAGCATGGCCTTGATGAAGGCCTGTCTGGCGACGCGCACCAGCGCGCGCACCAGCGCCTGCCCGAGGATCCGGACTGCGACGCGGGTGATCCCGATGGCGACGGCCTGCAACGCGGGCGACGCGGGCGTCGGCGGCACCCAGCACAGCGCGATCTCGGCCGCGAGCAGCGCCAGCGACGAGACGAACATGATCTTCGTGTACTCGATCTCGGTACCGGCGTCGAAGACCGATTTGGCGACCTCGTCGAAGGTTTCGGCCAGCTTCTCCAGCGACTGGTCCTTGTCGCCACCGTCGCCGGTGCGCATGGAGTCGAAGCCCTTGATCATCTCCTCGACACCCTGGCCGACCGGATAGGCGGTCAGCGAGGCCGCCTTGGCCGCGTCGATGTCGTCGAGGATCGCGCGAAGCTCGTCAGCCGCGTTCTTCCAGTCCCCGGACAGGCCCCAGAGTTGATCTTCGTCGCCCTCGGGCCACTCCATGCCCGCGGGGTACTTCAACCAGGCGAGCGCCGCAGGAAGTTCTGCCATGCGAAGTTACTCGAGTCACCAGCTCGAGTCGGTGGCGGAACCCGACCGGTTCGGCGCCGCCTCGTACTGCGGCTCGGCGGGCGAATCCTCCAGTCGCTCCGGCGCGTTCGGCGGCGCCAACGACGCCTCCACCGGCTGCGGAACCAGCAGATCCGGCATGTCGTCGACCAGGTCGGTGATCTTGGGCAACCGGGCGTGGCCGTCCTTGATCGGCGACACCATCGCCGCGGTCTGCCGCGCGACCTCGGCACAGGCCTGCTGCGCCGCCTCGGTCACCGCCCTGGCGATCTCCGGGTAGGTGAGATCGTCGATGTCGGAACTGAATTTGGTCTCGATCACCTTGAAGTCGGCGTTCACCGACACGGTGACGCGCTTGCGCACCGTCGCGCTGGCGACGATTCTGGCGCGATCCTGCTGCACCTGCGCGATCGCGCGCATCTGCGCCTGCACGCCCTCGAGGATATCGGCGAGCTGCGCCTTCGCGTGTTCGTTCGTCATACTGAAACGGGCCCCTTAGCGCATACCGTCATAGTTGCCCTTTTCCATCTGCTCCAGCAGACGGGCGCTCTCGAGCTGTCCGGTGGAGAACGAGTTCATGTTCTCCGCCATCGTCCGTGCGCTGTCGGTGCTGTTCGTCTTGGACGCGCCGTAACCGTTGTTGGCGTCGCCGTTGTAGAAGTTGTTGCCGAAGGTGTCGCTGCCCCAGCAGGCACCGCGCCCGGTCGCCGCGGTCTCCAGCCGGTCGATGACCCCGTTGATCTGGTCGCGCACCGAACCCGTCTTGGCGGCGGCCCGCCGGAAGAGCAGCGGCTCGTACTGGAACTTCTCCGCCATCGCTTTCCCCATCCTCCAGCATCGGTGCACTGACCACACCACAACTCGTTTGCCTGCGCAACAGAATGGCAGTGGTCGGCGAATACTTCGTTACGACAACATGAATGGTGAGTACCCATCGCCGCCGCGGGCGACACCCGCTCACCACCGCGCGAGGCGCTCCGCGTAGTGCGCGCGGACGGTCGCGAGCCGGTCGCGGTCGAAACTACCTGGTTCGGCGGCGAACAGCGCCCGCCCTTCGGTCGTGACGAAGGCCGCCGCCGGTACCGACGGCGCGTCGTCGGGGATGAACTTCAGCACTTCCGCCACGGCGCCGAGGGCGGTCGCCAGCGCGTGTCGTGCCGTCGCGGTTCGTTCCGCGTCGCCGGGTCCGGCCTGGTCGGCGCAGATCCGCGAATAGCGCAGCCACTCACCGGGATCGAGCAGTTGCGATGGCTCGTCGGCGCCGAAGCGGACCTGCTCGGCCAGCGGCGGCAGGATCCGCTCGGGCAGCCGGAACACGTATTCGCGCCGCGCCCCGCACGCCGCGCACTCCCCCACGTACCGGCTCGCTGGCCCGTCGGCCGTGATCACCGAACCGCGGAACTCGCACCGCGCCACCCCGCACGTGACGCACGGCCGCAGCCGGAGGAACAGGCGCGCTTCGGCATTCGTGCGCGCCAGCGGTAAGGCCGTCGTCATGACTCGTCCTCTCCGGCGGGCCGCCCGGCGAGCTCGGGGTAGAACGCCCGCTCGGCCGGGCGCAGCCGCGCGATCTGCAACTGACCGGCGCCGCGGCAGATCGGGCAGACCCGCTGCTCGCGGCATTCCGGGCACGGCTGCCGGACACCGGCGTCGTCGAGGACCCAGCCGCGCCCGCCGCAGGCCGGGCACCAGCCGAGCCCGTCGCACTCGTAGCAGAGCACGTGCCCCGGCTCGACGGTCGCCTTGGTATGCACGGGTTCGGGCAGTTCCGTGGCCTGCGGTGCCCGCAGGGCCAGCGCGGGCGTGACACCCGCGTACACGACGTCGCCGGTCTCGGGCCAGACCCGCACGTCGATGCGGAACCCGTCGCGGTTGCCGGTCACCACGATCCGCGCGGCGACGGTGCCCGCGCGACGCTCCTCCGCGATGGCGAAACCGCCTGCGGCGAAGGCCTCGACGGTGCGGCGCACCGCTTCGTCCGCTGGTACCTCGGCGGGCAGGGCGGTCTGGGCGCGCAGGCTGAATCGGTAGCGCAGCGGATCGGTCCATTCGGCGACCTCGGGCGCGGCGGGTAGCGCGGAATCGGGGATCACCGCCGCCGGTGTGACCAGCGCGGCGATGCCGCGCACTTGCGCGAGCAGCGACTCGCCGAGCTCGCGCAATTCCGCCTCGGCCCAGGGCATCTCAGCCATTCGTCCTCCGCCCACGCACCCTAGCCTGCCTCACGCGATGGTCGACTCCGCGCCGATCGCCGCGCCGTCGGCGTCGGCCTCGGCGTAGTCGATGGAGCAGTCGAGCCCGGCGGCCCTGGCGGCCGCGGCGAGCACCGCCAGCCGCTGCGCCGCCCTGGCCGGTTCCGCCTCGACGATGCCTTCCAGCAGATAGAAGGAGTCGTCGGCGCCGGGCGTGCCGGCCTCGTGGCAGTACAGCTCGATGGTGTCGTCCCGGTAGGTGGTCTCGTAGCCGGTCCGCCGCAGGGTCATCGCCAGTTCCGGTTGCGCGAGCCAGTCCCGCACCAGCCCGAGCATTGTCTCGTGGCTGGCCGTCTCGATGTCGCCGTGGAAGCTCGTGCGGGCCATGCAGCGAGCATGCCATGTCGTCGCCGCCCACCGCAGCCACCTACCGTTCAGATCTCGTTAGCGTTGGCATGGTTCAGAATTCATGTAATGATCGAATCCGATTCACCCAGACGAGCCGAGGTGCGACATGACTCAACCGGTCGAGGTCTACATCAGCAAACTGCGCGGCACGGGTGGCGATCTCGACGGCCTGGCGGGCCGGATCGACCAGATCCTCAGCACCGTGTCGGCCGCCTCCTCGTCGCATTGGGGCAGCTGGGGAGCCGACGAATTCGGGGAGAACTTCGCGGGCGGCGAGCAGGGCTACTCGGCGTCGGACACCAACCTGCAGGCCGTCGTGGCCGCGAAAGTGTCACTGCTGCAGTCCTATTCCTCCGCGCTCGGCCAGGCCGCCGACCGGTTCCAGACGGCCGAACGCGCCAACGAGGACAGCCTGCGCTGACTTGACCGCACCGAACAAGGCAGCACAGCGGACGGGTAGGCAGGAGCAACGATGGCGAACGAGGCGGCGCGAGCCAGGCTGGAAGAGCTGGCCGACACCGTGCGCGAAGGCATGGACGCCATCGCCAGGGCCCAGCAGGAGCAGTCACAGCTGACCGCGACCGCCACCGCGGCGGCGGGCCGGGTGAGCGTGGTGGTGAACGCGGAGAACATCGTCATCCAGGTTCGCTTCTCCGACAACATCGACGATCTGAGCTATCCGGAGATCGCCCGCGCCGTCACCACGGCGACCCAGGACGCCGCCGCCGCCATGCACCGCCAGACCAAGAACCTGCTCGACACCCTGCGCTCCGACACCGCCCGCATCCCGCGCCTCTCGGAGTACCTGCCCGGCATGCCCGATGTCCACGACATGATTCCCGAACCGCCGCGCGCCCCGGTGACCCCGCCGAGCGCACGCCAGCGCGAAGACGAACCCGCCGACGGCACAGTGCGATTCACCGCGCTGTCGGAAGCCGCCGAGTCCGCCTGGTGATCGACTGCCAGCGCACCCGCGGGGGTGATCTGTGTCCGGCCTAGCATCGGTCTTCGATCTCGTCCCCGACTGGATCCTGCAGGCGCTCAATTTCGGCCAGGCCTATCCCAAGGGCGACGAGGACGATCTGTTCGCCCTCGGTGACGCGTGGAAGCAGGCCGCGGCGGACCTGCGCCTGCTCGAACCGGATCTGCGCGCCGTCACCGACGCCACCGCGAAGTTCTACAGCGGCGACGGCGCGGTCGCGGTGAAACAGGAGTTCGACAAGCTGTTCTCGGGCCCGCACTCGGTGGACGAGCTGGCCAAGGCGCTCGAGGAGCTGGGCAACTACACCCGCAACGGCGGCACCCAGCTCGAATACACCAAGATCATGGAGGGCAGCTTCGCCCTCATCACCGCGTACGCGATCTACGCGTTGATCGCGGCCTGGCCGTGGGGTTCGGCCGGGGTGCCGCTGGCCTTGGCCGCGGGCCGGTCCGCCATCGGTTTGGCGGCCAATCGCGGCCTCCAGCAACTGGCACTGGAGGCGGGCCGGGTCGGTCTGCGCAACCTGCTCAAGCCCTATCTGAAGCAGATCGCCATCGCCGGATTGAAGGCGGGCGGCATGGGCCTCGGCCTGGACGGCGGTATCCAGGCCTACCAGCTCGGGATGGGGCATCGCGACTCCTTCGACCTCGGCCAGAACCTGCGCACCGGATTCGAGTGGGGCGCCGGCGGTCTGCTCGGTGCGCCGGTCGGCATGGGGATGCACAAGCTGCTCGGCCGCACCAGCCTGAGCCCTGCCATGCGCGGCCTGATCAGCGGCGTGACCGGTGGCAGCGCGGGCGGCCTCGGCATGTACGGCGGCGGCCTCGTCTGGCAGGTCGGCGATCAGCTCGCACACGGCTACTTCGACGCGGACAAGATCGACACCACCTTCGACCCCAAACTGGTGATCGTCGGCGCGGCTCTCGGCGGCGCGCACGGTGTGCGGCACGGTGCCGGGCTCGGGAACGCGCCGACGATGGATTCGCCCAGGATGTCGCCCGCGGGTGCGTCCTCGGCGAAGGCCCCGGTCGTCACCGAGGCGTCGGTGCGCGACGGCAAGGCGCTCTACCACGATCTGGCCAAGCAGACCCATCCCGACCGCTTCGAAGCCGGACCCGAGCAGAACCGCGCCCGCGACGTGTTCCAGCGCGCCAACGACGTCAAGATCGATTCGAAGGGCCAGTACAGCGACCAGCACGTGGCCCGGCTCGAACAGCTCCGCACGGAATGGAACAACGCCGGCGTAGCGCCACGTGACGGCAGCGCGGTGCGACCGTCCGAAGCGACGATGCGCGCAGAGGCACAGGGCCGCACCGATTCCGGAGCGCGCGCCGAGGGCACCACCCGCGCACCCGAATCCGGTGTGCGCGCGACGGATTCGGGTGCGCGAGTCGCCGAGCGGCCGGGCCAGACGGCGCCGGAATCACGGGCGGGCGACCGCGCTCCCGCCAAGGACGGCGCCGCGCGGAGCGAGCCGGCGAAGAACGACAGCCGCGCCGGCGTCGCCGAGAAGAGCGGTGCCGAATCGAATCTCACGGCGACGTCCAAGGATCGTCCCGCCGCGGCCGCCGAGCAGCAGCGGGCCGAGTCCGGTTCCGTCCAGGTCACCGCCGAAGCGCCGACCGGTGCGGCCGAGCAAAGTTCACCGAAAGAGGTTGCACCGGAACACAACCGGGCCGGACAAGCGGAGAGCGGCCGCACCGTGCCGCCCGCTACCGAACCCGGACGCGCTGGTGCCGCCGAGCCCGGTCGCGGCGAACCGGCCGCCGCCGAACCGGGACGCGCCGAACTCGCTGTCCCCGAGCAAGGGCGCAACGAACCGGCCACCGTCGACCCGGTCCAGAGCATCACCGACAACGTGCGCGCTTGGATCGGCGAGCGCCCAGGGCGATTCGAGCTCACCTACACCGACGCCGAACTGGCCACGATCATCGGTGAGGGGCGCAAACTCGGCCTCGATCAGCGGACCATCGAGGACCTGGTTCAGGTCGGCTCCCGCACCGCCAAGCCGATCACCGCACCCGAACTCACCCAGCAGATGCACAACTGGGTCGAGGTCGTCGCCGAGCGCGGCTACCCCTACAAGTTCGCCGACGCCGCGGAGTTCCGGCAGTTCAGCAGCGATCTGGTCGGCGGCCTGCGGGAGGCGGGCCTGCCGGTGGGCGACATCGTCGTGCAGGGCTCCTCGCTGCGCACACCGCGGGCCAACGACGTCGACCTGGCCGTCTTCACCGAGCAGGGCACCTTCGACCGCCTGCTGGTCGACCGCTTCGACGGCAAGGTGGCGCTCAAGCCGGTCGGCGACGCACCGCGCACCCTGGTGCCGTTGCGTGAGCTGTCGCATCCGCAGCTGGTGTCGCTCGCCGAACACATCATGGCCAACCGCCCGCTGTACAACAGCGAGGCCAAGACCTTCGCCAACGCCACCCTCAACGGGATCATCAGTTCCAAGTCCGACATCAGCATGCCGCTGAAGTCGGTGAGCAAATCCATCCAGGAGCACTATCCGGGCCAGAACATCGAGTCGATCTCGATCCTGGTGCGCGACGGCCTCTTCGACACCAGGCCCGCGCTGCCGGTCACCGAACCGGGCACCCGCCCCGGCCCCGTCGTGGAGCCGCACCGTGGCACCGCCGCGAGTGTCGGCGAGTTCCACGCCGACGCGCGCCCACCGAATCAACCGGACCTGAGCACGCGCGAGGTCGTCCACGTGGTCGAGGACAACCTCGCCCTGGTCACCCCCGAAGACGTGGCATGGAACCGCGACACCAAGCGCTTCTTCCTGCCCGACGGCCGCGACATCCGTATCCAGGTCGGACCGACGACCGAGGGCGCCGTCGCCGAGTTCCTGGCCCGCCCGGACGGCACCGGTTACGACGTGCACGTCGCACCGCGTGCCCGGGACCAGGATGTGGTCCGCGGGATCGCGCACGAGCTCGCCGAGATCCGGCTCGCGCAGGAGCCCGAGATCCGTATCGATCCCGTGCAGGAGCGTCCGGACCGGATGACCGATCACCTCGGCGGTCGCTTCGCCGAGGTGCGGGTCCTGCTGAACAAGATCGACACGGCCACCATCGACCCGGCCCGCGGCGACCAGCTGCCCGGCCTGCGCCGCGATCTGGCCGACCTGGCGCACCGCATCGACCTGCGCCAGGGCAGTACCGCGGAATCCCTGCTGGCCGGTCATGATCCGCTGCTCGCGCATCGCTACGCGCTCGAACGCGCCGGGCTCACCGAGCAGCGCCCGATCTTCGGCGAATCCCTCACCGCGACCGAATACGAGCGCGGCGGTGCCGCTCATCTGGCGACGCTGAGCGAGCTCGCGGTGGGCGAGCACGTGCGTGACCTGGTCGCCAACGAACGGCGCGGACTCGACGCGCGCATGCGCGAGGAGCTGACGCGGCGCATCTTCGACCCGATCTTCGAGAACCCGAACTTCCGCGAAGCCCGTCAGCACGTGCCGACCAAACACCTCATGGCCGCGCTCGATCCGCTCAATGTGGCCGTCAACGATCCGAATCCGGCACCGGCCCAGCGGGTCCGCGATCTGCACGAGGCCATCGACCGGTTCCATACCGCGATGCCGGAACCGTTCCGCGACGCGCTCGGCCCCGACGCTTTCCAGCGCATGTACGACGCGGCGGACGCGCTGGCCGCCGCCCCGAACCGGTTCGCGGGCGTGCTCGAACCACGCACCGGACGGCTCGAGGTCGACGGCGCCCCGAGTTCGATGAGCGAGCTGCTGCACAGCGTCGACCGGGCGAACCGGACCGCCACCGCGAACGGCATCAATATCGAGTACACCGTGATGATCCACGACCCCGTCCACGGCGTCTCGGCGGTCGAGATCATCCCCCGGCCCCGGCCGCTGCACCGGCTTCCGCTGGAGCAGAACTACTTCGGCACCGACAACTACACGGTGGCGCTCGTGCCCCGGCCCGAGACCGGAGTACCCAACGGGCACACCGTCGACGTCGGCGTCGGGCGCAGCGCGTTCGGTGTCGAGATGACGCCGCCCGCCGACCGCACCGGCGGCGGCCTGGTCGTGAAGACCGAACTGGCCGAGTCGTTCGCGATTCCGAGCCAGCGCAGGCGCAGCCTCGGCATTCTCGACCCCGGCCCGCTGACCGAGGCGGGCACCGTCCTCGTGTTCGGCGACATGCTCGGCGGCGGGCACGTCTTGGGCGACGGCGGCACCGGCGGTGTCGGCCGGATCTTCGTCAACAATGTCAGCGCCAAGCTCCCGCCCGAGGCCTACCTGGCGATCGCCGGGAATCTGGAGCACACCCTCGCCCCCGGCGGCCGGATCGAACTCCAGTGGGACATGAAGTCCGAGGCGTCCGATCCCAGCAAGGGCACCCCGGGCGACCGCGGCCACATCGACGGCGACCAGCTATGGGCGGCCCTGCTCGACCACTACGACAACCGGCCACCGTTCCGCATCGAGGAGTACACGGAATTCCCCGGCGCGGGCAACAACGACTACGACTACACCATCGACGCTGGCGCCAGCAACGTGCTGAACAAGGACAAGATGGACACCTTCTCCGCGCCGAGGCCCGACCACCGCATGGTCATCGTCTACGACCCCACGCTCAGCGGGCAGCTCGCTCCGCCGCGTCGGCGGTGACCCCGGCCAGCGTCAGCTGGTACAGCGCCGCGTCCACATCGAACGTGTCGTCCGCCCCGAACACCTCGACGACCTCGGCGCGGGTGGCGATACCGCGCTCGGCGGCCTCGACCAGCGCCCGGGCTGCGCCGCGCTGCCGCTCGCTCGCCTCGTCCCCGAGCAGCCCGGCCACCACGCGGGTCGCGGTCTCCGCGGTCCAGATTCCTGGCACGGCTTCGGCGAGGTGATCGGCCGCGGGTGACTCGCCCCGATACCAGGTGCCGTCGTCCCACCAGTAGCAGAACGACAGCAGGCCCTGGCCTGCCCTGGTGTTGAGGACCGGGTCCGCGACCCAGTCGGGCGCGCCCGCGTAGAGCGCGGGCAACTCGGCGCCCTCGTTGTAGCCGGCCTCCAGCGCCGCCGCGTTCCACACACCACCGGAGAGGACCGCGCGCCCGCCCGGCACCTCGAACACCGTCGAGCCGCTGCGCGAACCGCCGCCTTCGAACCAGCCGAGCGCGGGCAGCATCCGCGGGCCACGCGCCGAGCCCGCGGCGGCGAACGCGGCCGCGATCACCGCCCAGCGAGCGCGCAGCAGCGGATACGGCGGAAAGTCGAACTCCGACATCGTCGCTCGCACACCGGCGGCCGCGTCGGCGCGGGCAAGCCGCGCCGCGGCGCCGGGCGCGCGCCGCTGCCGGTCACGGTGGTGCAGATAGGCGGCAAGCCACACCGGCAACCGGTCGCGCGGGTGCGCGGCCAGGTCGGCCAGGTAGACCTGCGGCTCGAAGAGCTGATCCGCCGGGAACGGTTCGTCGCCGTAGTCGTGGTCGACGTCGAGTCGGCCCGCGCTGCTCATCGACACCACCAGCCGCCACCACGGCCCGTCACCGTAGCCCGCCGACAGCTTCCGGTGCTCGCGCACCGCGGCGAGAATGTCCTCGGTGGGCGCCACCCGTACCGTACCGCGCTCGTGCTCGAACAGCAGATGAGTCACCTCGGCCGCGACGGTCACCGCGAACACCGCGGTCAGCTCGCGCCAGCCGGCAGGCCCGAGCGCCGCGGACTCGCGGGCGATCCGGTAGGCCAGCTCGGTGATCGCGTCCGCCGGGTCGGGTGCCGAGGCGGGCTCCGTCACCCGCGGACCGAGGGCGAACGGCACATCCGGATCGTCGTCGGGACCGGTCACGTCAGACATTTGCCTCCCAATGGGATTCGACGCGGGCCATCATCCGGTCGATGGACTTGCCGATCGCCGCGACCAGCGCGGCCTCGGCCATCGGGGTCGCTACGGGTTCGTCCGACGGCAGGGCGATCGCGTACCGGCCGTCGTCAGGCAAGTCGCGCCAGACCAGGATGTCGCGGTGCATGCCTCTGGAACCGAACATGGACTGGTTCTGCAGGATGTTGACGGTGCCGGTGCGGTCGGCCGGAGTCTCGAAGAACTCCGCGCTCCGGTCGGCCACCGTGGTGTCGGCGTCCTCGAAGAACATCGATGCCCGCGGTGCGGAGTCGTCCGAGCGCGCGCCCGCCGACAGCGGCAGGATGCCCTGTCTGCCCGCCGGAGCCTTCGGCATCAGGTCGACGATCGCCTCGGCCAGCCCGTGCGGGCCGCACTCGCGCACGACGTACCCGCCGCTGTGCGTCGGTGTCTCGCCGGGCAGCTGGTGGACGATGTAGCCCCGCGCACCAGCCCTCGCGGCGCGGGCCTTGAGCCAGTACTGCGCATCGTCACGGTGACGGTCGTTCCAGCCACGCAGCCGCACATAGGCTTCCGGGCGTTCGAGGACATCGAAAACGGTGCGGATCTCGGGATCGACGGTGTGCTGCAGCCGCTGCCAGGTCTCGTACTTCTCCTGCTCCCAGTCGTCGTGCAGCCGGGTGGTGGTCTGGAAGGTGAGCGGGCGCGGCAGATGGTTGCCGATGAACCGATTCCACAGCACGGTGAACTCGACATCGGTGAATTCCCAGGTGCGGCTCATGCCTGCGCCTCCGCGCGCGGGTAGCCCGGCGCGGTCGCCACGGCGGCTTCGACCGCCTCGACGGGAGCAGCCGCCGCGGCGGGCGCGACCGCGTCCTGCACCGCGGCGACGAGTCCGGTCACCGGGGTGGCGATCTCGTCCAGGCTCGGCAGCAGGTTGGAGAAATCGGGCAGGCCTGCCCGCGGGAAGAACTGACCGGTCGCCGCCTCGGTGGTCTCCCCGGCCGCGTCCGCGTCCGCGGTGACAGGCGTCAGGGTCTCGATCTCGATACCGAGCAGCTCCGCGAGCGGCGACAGCTCCGGGTTCGCCGCGATCAGCTCGCCGACCTCCGGTGACTCCGACAGCACCTGCGCCAGGTCGGGGAACTGCTGGAACAGCGTGCCGAGCTGGGTGAGGTCGGGCAGTCCGGAGGTGACGTTCGCGGACACCTGCTGCAGCGCGGTGGCCAGCGACGGCAGCGCCTGGGTCAGCGAACTGACGGCGGTGGTCACCGCTGACATCACCGAGGACAGGACGCTCGACAGGTCACCCGAGCCCGAGCCGCTCGACCCGGCGACCGAGCCGATGGATCCGGTCTGGCCCGTCGACCCGGTCTGGCCGTTCGTGCCCTGCGAGGTGTTGGTCCCGTTCTGCTGCTGCTGCAGGTTGGCCTGGGCCTGCTGGGCGGCTTGCAGCGCCGCCTGCTGGGCGGCCTGACTAGCGGCCGCCTGCTGGGCGCCTGCTCCGGAATTGCCACTGCCCGCACCACTACCGGAGCCGCTGCCGCTGCCAGAGCCGCCGCCTGCGTTGTTGCCGCCGCCATTGTTGTTTCCCGCATTGTTGTTGCCGGCGTTGTTGTTTCCGTTGTTGTTGTTGTTATTTCCGTTGTTATTGTTATTGTTGTTGTTATTGTTCGGCGTGGTCACCGGCGCCTCGGGCGCCTTGGGCTCGGCCGCCGCTGGGAACGCCTTTTCGGTCGCCTTCACCCCGTTGACATAGTGGCGCTCATAGCGATCCCGGTTTTCCTGGAGATCGTCGTCGCAATGGTCTTCCTTGTCGATCGGCATGCACACCTTGGTCGCGTACAGCCAGTTCGCCGTGTACTCGAGGTTCCGCTGCATCATCGTGAAGGATTCACTCAGCGTCATGACCGACAGGCCGAAGGTCGAGATCGCCTTGAACGCGGCTTCACCGCCCTCGCTCTGCCACCGATCGCCGGTGATCTCGGCGAGTTTCTGCTCGAGGTTGTAGGCGGCGCCGTGCACCGCCTGGGCCATCCCCTCCCAGACCGGCGCGTCGTCGGCGACCTCGACCCAGGAGATCCGCTGACCCAGGTCGTACATGTCTCGCCAGGACATGTTCGACGCGGCCCGCACCGGAATCCCCACGCCGACCGCCTCGGGCCCCGCTTTGCCGACCTTGCTCGCCGGCGGCTGCGCGGTCCCGATATCGTAGTCGTGGTTGCCGTCGTCGTAGTTGGCCGGTTTGTAGTCGCCCGCCTTCGAGACGTCGCCCTTCAGATCCTTCGCCCCCGGCTCGGGTTTCACGCCCTTGAGCTCGCCTTTGAGTGTGGCGATCCGGTCGCCCGAGGCCTTGTCGGTTTCGGTGTAGGAATCCCCCGCCGCCTTGAACATGATGACCAGGTCCTCGAGCGAGTCGACATAGCGCCCGAGCAGCTCCTTGGCCTGGGTGGCCTCGGCGATGAACTTGGTGCGCAGCGGCGGTCCGGCATCGACCTGGTGGCCGCCGAGCTTGCCGTCGTCGTAGTTGTTCAGGTCGGTGAACAGATTCTGGCAACCCTTGAACACCTCGATGGCCTGGCTGCAGGCCCTGGCCGCCTCGAGCGCGGCGCCCGTCTCGACCTTGATCTTCGCCTTGCCCGCCAGTCCCGCCCAGGGAGAATCGCCCACGCTACCCGCTCCTCGAAACACCCCACCGACGTCCCTCGCCAGTCGGCTCGATCGTCTCGCATTCTAGTAAGCAAAGCGAAATATGCACAGCCACAGGGAAACACCGACCCGATCCTGGCTGAACATCTGGGATCCGCGGACGATCCGGCAGCGACCGCCGATCTGTGCCAAACTCGAACGACACACTGAACAGCCGCCCAGCGGCTGTGCTCGAACGATGGATGAGGCCAGGATTGACGTCGCGATGGAACTGCTCATGACCGATCTGAGCGGCCTCGAACGGCGCGTCGCGGCCGACCGCACTGCCACCAGAAGCCAGCGTCCCGAGGACTACCTCAAACTGGCCGGCTCGCTCACCGAGCTCGCCCAGGGCCTGCTCGCCACCCGTGACGACCCGTCCGGCCGGGACCGCACCGCCGAGTCGCTGGAACCGGCGCAGGAAGCCGTGGCGATCCGGTTGCACTGGCTGGTCGGTGGATACGTCAGCTACGAATACGCCGGTGCGCTGCAGGATTCGCTGCGCCTGTTCGAACAGGCGACCCGGCTGGTCGGGCATCGGCAGCTGGCCACCAACACCATTCGCAGTGCGTGCCGGGCGTATCGGCAGGTCGCGCAGGACTATCCGGACGTATCGCCGATGTGTGCCGACGGGCTGTCCAAGTGCGGCGTGTGGTTGATGCGGCTCGATCACGACGCGGCGGTGGCGGCGACCGAGGACGCGGTCCGGATCAGGGCGGCGATGTACGCGCGCACCGCCGAGCAGCCGGGCAAGTACCTGGCCAGTCTGAGCACGCTGCTGCGCACGATGATGGTCGGCCGGTCCCGCAAGCAGGCCATCGCGAGCTATCGCGCGCTGTATTCCGAGGTCACCTCCACCGCGAGTACCGCGCGGCTGCGCGAAACCCGGGTCGAGGAGCTCGATCTCACACTCAAGACCACCCAGGCCCTGGTCAAGCTGGGCGCGTCGACGCTGGAACGCGCGGGCAGGCTGACCCAGCAGCAGATTCTCTATCAGTCGGGTGGCGACCTCGCCACGATCGACGAGATCAACTGGCGGCTGGCGCTGGTCGGCCTCAAGCCGCTGGCGGCGGGCGCGATGCCCGAACCGCCCTCGCGCCCGGTGGAGATCTCGGCGACCTACGGCGCGCTCGCGGTGCGCTGTTCGGCGCCGGACGCGCTGGAGCAGGTGCGGTCGGCGATCGTGGCCGCCTTCGCCCGCGACGGCGCCGAGCCGGTGGACGCGGGCCGGTTCGCCGGAGTCCACGAGAAGCACTGGGGGGTCAAGGAACCCGTCACGAACCCGGCGACCGAGCTGGCTGCCGACGTGGTCCTGGTCGAGAAGTCCTCCGGCAGCTGGATTTCGGTGAAGAGCCTGAACTGGGAGATCGGCGCGCTCGGCAAGCACCCACTCGCCGTTCGCCTCTCGGAGAAGTGGCCGGTGCTGACCGTCGCCACCATCGAGAACATCTCCTATGAACTGTGCCTCTACGACAACGGCGTCGCGACCCAGTACGCGGCCCTCGGCAGGCCGGCCGGACAGGCGCCGCTCGACGCCCCGCTGGCCCCACTGGATTTCGCGACGCTGGCCGACTACGGCGCCGACTACGCCTCCGAGACCCAGGTCCGTGCCGCCTTCGGCAATGCCCCGATGTTCGCCAAGGTCACCGAGCTGCCGGGCAGCGGGATCCGGCAGGCCGCCGAAAAGCGCCCGCTCACCGACTACGGCCAGGACATCCTGTTCTTCGGTAAACCCTGATCCGGTGACACCGGTATCGCGCCCCGCTCGGTCGCGGGGCCGGGCCGCCCGGCATGATCGGGTGCTGTGCGAGTACTGCTGCAACGGGTGACCAGTGCCCAGGTGAGTGTCGACGGTGCGGTCGTCGGCCGGATCGACCCGGCCGGCGCCGGAGTTCCGCACGGTCTGCTCGCCCTGGTCGGCGCCACCCACACCGACACCGAAGCGACCGCGCAGGCCCTCGCCGACAAGGCTTGGCGGCTGCGCATCCTCGACGGCGAACGTTCCGCCGCGGACCTGAACGCTCCCGTCCTCGTCGTCAGCCAGTTCACCCTCTACGCCAACACCGCCAAGGGCCGCCGCCCGTCCTGGAACGCCGCGGCCCCCGGCCCGATCGCCGAACCTCTCGTCGACACCTTCGCCGACACCCTCCGCACCCTCGGAGCCACCGTCGCCACCGGCCACTTCGGCGCCCACATGGAAGTCCAGCTCACCAACGACGGCCCGGTCACCGTCCTCCTCGAAGGCTGACTTCAGCCACCGACAGAGACGCGTACTACACAGCCATCCGAGCCGGGAGGATCGACAAGTCGGCCGACTGCCGATCCATACAGAACCCGACGACGGCACGGATCTCGTCGATATTCGTCTCGAACCACTCGTTGCCGGGGCACGTCTCGATCTTCCGGCCGCGCAGCTCGAGGACTGCATGAACGGCGCGCTCCAGCAGAGCGGCGTTGTCGGTCTCCAGTTCCAACACCACGACCGGACGTTCGGGTAAAGCCGTTCCGACCTGGTCAGCGAGACGCGCGGCGACGGAAACTGTCGTCATACCGATCTTGTGCGGCCAGGCACGGTCGCCCCGGCTGGGCGGCCAATGCCTCGTAGGCGGGCAGATAGTAGGCGCACAAGTACTCGATGCCGGCACCGGCTGTGTCGCCCACCGGCCCCGGAAGCGTGAACGCGCTGTCCGGTTCCCGTGAATCCGCCAGATGCCGTACCCGCCGCTCTGCGAGGCGCAACCGGCTTCGGCCAGTTTGGCGAGCGCCCGTTTGGCCACCCGGGGCAAGTTGGCGGAGTCGGCGGGCAGTCTCACTGCCCGAGATGGTGAGCGGACACCAGCGAAACCGCATCGGACCGACGGAGCATCTGGCTAGACGCGAGCTCGGTCAGCAGATCGGCGAATACATTTGCCGTCAGCGGGATACCCGTGTACCGGTAATCGCCGGACGACTCACCGGGAGGTGCGCTAGCCACAGGGACTCCTTCGCTGGTCGGTCGCCCGGACAAGCTATCAGCACGGGCCGACAGGAATCGACGGTGTTTCGGTGTTCTCCGATTCTGTTGTCCGGTCCCGTTCCCACAGTGGGATATCAGCTGGGTCGGCCGCTTCGTAGGCGGGGAGGCCGTCGGCGCCGTCCGGGTCGAAATAGCGTGGGGTGTAAGGGATCAGGGAGCCGGGGGCGTCGTTGTCGGTCGGTGTGGACGCGGCGGAACCCGGGCCGTGCGGTGTCGTTGTGATTGTGGAGTTGCCGGGGGTCGGCGCACCCGTGCCGGGGTTCGGCGTGCCACCACCGGGCGACGAGGGCCCTGAGGCATTTCCACCCGCGGAGCCTGACGTTCCCGTCGAGCCGGTGCCACCACCCGCAGCAGCACCGCTGCCCGACGTACTTCCGCCGGTACCAGCGGAGTTCGCGGGGGAACCACGGGACGAGCCCAGGTTCGTCAGCGGGCCCTGACCCGTCGTCGAGCCGGTTCCGCCGGTGCCCGAGGCGTACGACGCACCGGCCGGATAACCGGCCGCGGTGGCGAACCCGGGCGGAGCGGAGGCAGCTCCGGCCCCACCGGATCGCCTGCCCGCGCGCCCACCCTGCACACCACCGGTTCCGGCACCGAAAGCCGCGCCGCCGCTGAGGACTCGCGGATCCCAGGTCCACCCGTTGCTGTCGATGAGGCCCCCTGCGCCCCATGCCGCCACAGCTCCACCCATACCGGCGCCCACACCGACGGCGGCCCCCTTCGCTGCCCCGGTGATCGCATTCGCCGGCAGCGGCAGGGCATCGGCGACCTTGTTCAGCCCCTTGCCGAGATGACCACCAATCTTGCCCGCGACGGCGGCCGTCAGGGCAGTAGTACCGACCCGCTCCAAGTCGACTTCGTCGCGATGACCGGCGGCGACCTGCCCCGCCTGGATCGCGAGATCCTGTCCGGCGCCGAGCACCGTGCTCACCACCGCGTGCTTGGCCAGGAACTTGACCGTCGCGGCGATCCCCGACCGCGCGGCGTAGCTCGCGATGGCGGTCACCGCCCGCCTGCCGATGATCCGCACCGCGGCGTTGGTCAACGCGATGGCGGCCGACTGGACGAGCGGGGCGGTCGGCGGAAAGAGCAGCGCCGCAGCCATTTCCACCGCGAGCATGGCCAGCGAACTGATGACAAGGATCTTGGTGTACTCGATCTCGGTGGCCGTCGCGTCGGCGGAGGAGGCGACCTCCTCCAGCACGTCCACGAGCCGCTCCAGCGACTGGTCACCCTGCCGCAGCGCACCCAGCGCGGCGTCGATCGCATCGTGTCCCGCACCCCACGGATACGCGTCCGACGTGGCTGTGCAGGCGGCGCGCAGCTCGGGAAGCAGAAGCCGCAGATCGTCGGCGGCCTGCTGCCAGTTCTCGCCGAGCGCCCACATCTTGTCTTCGTCGCCGTCGGGCCAGTCCGAGCCTGCGACCCAGCCGAGCCAATGCAGCTCCGACGGCAGGTTGATGGACATCGGCGCGGTCTAGAGCCGGTCCTGCTTCTCCAGCAGTGTCACGGCTCTGCGCTGACCGTCGGCGTAGGAGTCCAGCGTCGCAGCCATATTGGCGATGGCCGTGAACATATTCTCGCGCGCGACGAGATATCCGGTCTCGCCACCGGCGAACGACGTGCCGTAACCGTCTTCGCCCCACGGCGCACCGTGGGCACTCGATGCCGCCTTCAAGCCCGTCAGGACGCCACGCACATCATCGCGCAGATCGGCCATCAGATCGGCCGCCGCCCGCAGCTGCCCCGGGGTGACCTGAACCTTGCCCGCCATCCGAAATCCCTTTCACCGAACCAGAATTGGAACGATGCCAGGGACGCGGAGGTGAACCAGGGGCGAACAACGGACTTTTACGCCGCGCTGACTGCCGGATCGGCGATCTTGACGGCTTCTTGACCCGCGACTACTCCGGACGCAGCGTGAGGATGCGCGGGCCGTCCTCGGTGACGGCGACGCTGTGCTCCCAGTGCGCGGCGCGGGAGCCGTCGGTGGTGACGACCGTCCAGTCGTCGTCGAGCGTCTTGGTCTCGGTGGTGCCGAGGGTGAGCATCGGCTCGATCGCCAGCACCGAACCGACGACCAGGCGCGGGCCCTTGCCGGGGGCGCCTTCGTTCGGCAGGAACGGGTCCATGTGCATCTCGCGACCGATGGCGTGACCGCCGTAGCCGTCGACGATGCCGTAGGCGCGGCCGTGCTCGCGCTCGGCGGCGCGGGTGCCGAGCTCGATGGCGTGCGAGACGTCGGTGAGCCGGTTGTCGGGCAGCATCGCGGCGATGCCCGCCTCCATCGACAGCTTGGTGGCCTCGCTCAGCAGCCGGTCGGCCTCGATGATCGGGCCGACACCGAAGGTCCACGCCGAATCGCCGTGCCAGCCGTCCAGAATCGCGCCGCAGTCGATGGACACGAGATCACCCTCGGCGAGGATTTCCGTCGCCGAGGGGATGCCGTGGACCACACGGTCGTTGACCGAAGAACAGATCGAGCCGGGGAAGCCGTGATAACCCTTGAACGACGGGACGGCGCCCGCGTCACGGATCGTCTGCTCGGCGACCTCGTCCAGTTCCAGCGTCGACACGCCGGGCTTGGCCGCGGCGCGGACGGCGACGAGCGTCCGTCCGACGATCGCGCCGGCTGCCGCCATGGCATCCAGCTCGCCCGCCGAACGGAACGGCACGACCTTCTTCTTACGGCTGAAGACCATCAGCGTCCGAGCGCCCGCAGTGCCCGCGCGTTGACGTCGTCGACCTCGCCGACGCCTTCGACCGTCACGACCAGACCGTCGTAGTACTCGAGCAGCGGCTCGGTCTCCTCGCGGTAGACGCGCAGCCGGTTGTCGATCACCTCTTCGGTGTCGTCGGCGCGGCCACGGGCGAGCATCCGGTCCTTGAGCAGCGACTCGGGCACCACGAAGCACAGCACGGCGTCGAGCTCGGTGCCGTGGTTCTCGAGGATCTTCTTCAGCGCATCGCCCTGATCGACCGTGCGCGGGTAGCCGTCGAGCACGAAGCCGTTCGCGGCGTCCGGCTCGGCGACGCGGGCCTCGACCATGCGGTTCGTGACGTCGCTGGGGACGAGGTCGCCCGCGTCCATGTACTTCTGCGCTTCGCGACCGAGGGCGGTCTGCTGGCTGATGTTCGCGCGGAAGAGGTCTCCGGTGGAGATGTGCGGAACGCCCAGCTTCTCCGACAGCAGGACGGCCTGAGTACCTTTGCCGGCACCCGGCGGACCGAGCAGAACAACTCTCACTTGAGGAACCCTTCGTAATTTCGATTCATCAGCTGGCTCTCGATCTGCTTGACCGTGTCGAGACCAACACTGACCATGATGAGCACCGCGGTACCGCCGAACGGCAGGTTCGCCACCGCACCCGAATTGCCCATGTCGAGGAACACGTTCGGGAGCACGGCCACCAGACCGAGGTAGATCGAGCCAGGCAGGGTGATGCGGCTCAGAACGTAGTTGAGATAGTCGGCGGTCGGCCTGCCGGGACGGTAGCCCGGGATGAAGCCGCCGAACTTCTTCATCTCGTCGGCGCGTTCCTCCGGGTTGAAGGTGATCGCGACGTAGAAGTAGGTGAAGAAGACGATCAGGCCGAAGTAGATGGCGATGTAGACCGGGTTGGACGGATTCACCAGGTACTTCTGGATGATCTCCTGCCACCAGCTCGGCTCCGTCGCCGTGCTCGACCCTGTCAGCTGCGCGATCAGGTTGGGCAGGTACAGCAGTGAGGACGCGAAGATCACCGGGATGACACCGGCCTGGTTGACCTTCAGCGGCAGATATGTCGACGAACCGCCGTACATCTTGCGGCCGACGACGCGCTTGGCGTACTGCACCGGAATCCGGCGCTGACCCTGCTCGACGAAGATCACGGCCACGATGATCGCCAGGACGGCGGCGCAGACGAGACCGAAGACCAGGCCACCACGGGTGTCGAGGATGTTCTTGCCGTCGATCGGGATGCGGGCGGCGATACCGGCGAAGATGAGCAGCGACATGCCGTTACCGACACCGCGCTCGGTGATCTGCTCACCGAACCACATGACCAGCGCCGCACCGGCGGTCATCACCAGGACGATGATGATCATGCCGAAGATGCTGGTGTCGGCGAGGATGTCCTGCTGGCAGCCCTGGAGCAGCTGACCGCGCGCCGCGAGCGCGACGAGACCCGTTGCCTGCAGGATCGCCAGGGCGATCGACAGGTACCGGGTGTACTGCGTCATCTTGGTCTGGCCTGCTTGGCCTTCCTTGCGCAGCTCCTCGAAGCGCGGGATGACGACGGTCAGCAGCTGGATGATGATGCTCGCGGTGATGTACGGCATGATGCCGATCGCGAACACCGAAAGCTGCAGCAGCGCACCACCGGAGAAGAGATTGATCAGCTGGTAGATACCGGCGGATTCACCACCGGAGACCAGCTTCACGCAGTCCTGGACCGCGCGGTAGTCGACGCCGGGGGACGGCAGCGCGGCACCCAACCGGTACAGCGCGATCAACCCCAGCGTGAAGAGAATCTTCCGCCGTAAGTCCGGAGTCCGGAAGGCCGATACGAAGGCGGAAAGCACAGATCCTCCTGGCGAACGACATGGTCATGCCATGCGACTGAACCAACACCGCATCGTGTGGATACGTCAGCCGATGACGAGCTTGGCAGACAACACTTGAACTCTAACAGTGACACCGGACGAGCTCTCGACTCGTCCGGTGTCCACTGCTAACTACAGTACCGTCAGGCCAGTTCGGTGACGGTGCCACCGGCGGCGGCGATCTTCTCCTTGGCGGAGCCGGTCACCTTGTCGGCGGTCACCTGGACCGCGACACCGATTTCACCATCGCCGAGGACCTTGACCAGCTCGTTCTTGCGAACGGCGCCGGCTGCGACGAGCTCGGCCTTACCGACCGTGCCGCCCTCGGGGAACAGCTCCGCGATGCGGCCCACGTTCACAACCTGGTACTCCACGCGGAAGCGGTTGGTGAAGCCCTTGAGCTTCGGCAGGCGCATGTGCAGCGGCATCTGGCCACCCTCGAACGCCGGGGAGACGTTCTTGCGGGCCTTGGTGCCCTTGGTACCACGACCGGCGGTCTTGCCCTTGGAACCCTCACCGCGACCCACACGGGTCTTCTCGGTCTTGGAACCCGGCGCAGGACGCAGGTGGTGCAACTTGATGGTCATTGTCAGACCTCCTCAACTGTTACGAGGTGGCGCACGACGTTGATCAGACCGCGGTTCTGAGCGTTGTCCTCACGGACAACACTCTGACGGATCTTACGAAGGCCCAGCGTACGCAGGGAGTCCTTCTGATTCGCCTTGGCGCCGATGGTGCTCTTGATCTGGGTCACCTTGAGATCAGCCATGTCAGGCTCCCTGTCCTGCACGCGCACGCAGCATGCCCGCCGGAGCGACATCCTCGATCGGCAGACCGCGACGCGCGGCAACCTCTTCGGGACGCTGGAGCATCTTGAGCGCGGCAACCGTCGCGTGAACGACGTTGATCGCATTGTCGCTACCGAGCGACTTGGCCAGAATGTCGTGAATGCCAGCGCATTCGAGCACGGCACGCGCCGCGCCACCGGCGATCACACCGGTACCGGGCGAAGCCGGACGCAGCATGACGACACCGGCCGCCGCCTCACCCTGAACCGGGTGGGTGATGGTCGAGCCGATCATCGGGACGCGGAAGAAGCCCTTGCGAGCCTCCTCGACACCCTTCTGGATGGCCGCGGGAACTTCCTTGGCCTTGCCGTAGCCGACGCCGACCAGACCGTTGCCGTCACCGACGATCACGAGGGCGGTGAAGCTGAAGCGACGACCACCCTTCACGACCTTGGAGACGCGGTTGATCGCGACTACGCGCTCGAGCTGGTTCTTCTCGGCGGCCTGGTCCCGACGGTCACCGCCACGACGGTCGCCGCCACCGCGACGATCGCCACGGCCGCCCTCGGGGGCATTGGGGTTCTGTCCGGCGGGTCCGCTGCCGCCGTCACGCCGCTGACGTCCCGGCATCAGACGTTCCTTCCATTCGAAATAACAGTCATCAGAACTTCAACCCGCCTTCACGAGCGGCATCGGCCAGCGCCGCGATACGGCCGTGGTAGTCGTGACCACCACGGTCGAACACGACCGCCTCGATACCGGCAGCCTTGGCACGCTCGGCGATCAGCTGACCGACCTTGGCGCCCTTGGCGGACTTGTCGCCCTCCAGCGCACGCACGTCGGCCTCGATCGAGGACGCGGCGGCGATGGTCTTGCCGACCGAATCGTCGACGAGCTGGGCGTGCAGGTGCCGCGAGGAGCGGTTGACCACCAGGCGCGGACGCTCGGTGGTGCCGACGACCTTCTTGCGCAGACGGAAGTGACGGCGGGTCTTCGACAGACGACGCTTCGTGGAAGCGTCCTTGCCCAGCGGAATCCGCTTGGCCTTCTGGTTTTCGGTTTGCGCCATGATCACTTACCCGTCTTTCCGACCTTGCGGCGAACGACCTCGCCGGCGTAGCGGATGCCCTTGCCCTTGTACGGGTCGGGCTTACGCAGTCCGTGGATGACAGCGGAGATCTGGCCGACCTTCTGCTTGTCGATACCGGACACGGAGAACTTGGTGGGCGATTCCACCGCGAAGGTGATGCCCTCCGGGGCCTCGATCGGCACCGGGTGGCTGTAGCCCAGGGCGAACTCGAGGTTCGAACCCTTGGCGGCCACACGGTAACCGACACCGAAGATTTCCATCTTCTTCTCGTAGCCCTTGGTGACACCCTCGATCATGTTGGCGATCAGGGTGCGGCTCAGGCCGTGCAGCGAGCGGTTTGCGCGCTCGTCGTTCGGACGCTGGACCTCGAGCTCGTTGCCCTCGCCCTTGGCGACGGTGATCGGCTCGGCCACGGAGTGCGACAGGGTGCCCTTGGGACCCTTCACCGTGACGACCTGGCCGTCGATGGTGACGTCGACGCCGGCCGGAATCTCGATGGGCTTCTTACCAATACGCGACATTAGTAGTCCTCCCTTACCAGACGTAGGCGAGGACTTCGCCGCCCACGCCCTGCTTGGCCGCCTGACGGTCGGTGAGCAGACCGGTCGACGTGGAAATGATCGCCACGCCGAGGCCGCCGAGGACCTTGGGCAGGTTGGTGGACTTCGCGTACACACGCAGACCCGGCTTCGAGACGCGACGCAGGCCCTGCAGGCTGCGCTCACGGCTGGGGCCGTACTTCAGATCGACGACGAGGGACTTGCCCACGGTCGCGTCCTCGGTGCGGTAATCGGCGATGTAGCCCTCACGCTTCAAGATCTCGGCGATGTTCGCCTTGAGCTTGGAATGGGGCGCCTTCACCTGATCGTGGTACGCCGAGTTGGCGTTGCGCAGACGTGTCAAGAAGTCTGCGATCGGATCAGTCATGGTCATGGTTAGACCTCGACACCTTTCTCGCTGCGGTTCCCATGCAGCATCTCCCCGTTTTCACGGGGTGACCGTGGGCCTACAACAATTCGGCTGGTCCGGACGGCACTTACCGACCGGATGAGTTCTCGTTACGAGCTCTCGGTGCCTGGACCGTCCGCCCGCTTCACCTACAGTCAGCGAGGCGCCAGCGGACACAGTGGTGCCCAGGCAACCGCTCTAGTGTAGGCAATGCCGTGGTCAGGACAAAATCTGGGGCTCGGTCGCGGCCTTGGCGGTGAGCAGGATCGCCACGGCCGAGACGACGGTGGCCACGATCAGCATCATCTCGCCGCCGACCAGCATGCTCAGCACGCCGCCGAGGAACGCGCCTGCGGCGAAGGATCCGTACTGCAGCGCGTAGCCGAGCCAATCACGGGAACTGCCGCCGCTGACATGGCTTTCGATGCCCTGACTCAGCTTCACCACCGTCCCGGTGGCGTAGCTCAGCGGAACACTGGTCTCGCCGTTCTTGACGAAGGCCGTGTTGAGCGCGCCGACCGCGAACGCGACGAAGGCGATGGGAATGAACCCGACCTCCTGACCGCCGGTTCGGTCAAGGACCCAGTCGACGACGGCGGCAACGGCCAGGGCGGCGGTGGTCACCACGGCCGCGCCGTGGCGGCTGTCGCGCCACACGCGTCGCCGCAGCAGCGAGGCCACGAACACGCCGAGACCGAACGAGAAGAGCAATGTGATGGCGCCGGTCGCCAAGACCGCGTCGTTGTCGAACCAGCCGAGAACGGCTCGCTCGGTATTTCCGGTCATGAATGTCACGAAATATCCGGCGGAATGCGTATAGGCGGCGGCGCCGATAAATCCGGCCAATACCGAAAGAAAAGCGACCATCGGCATCGCGCCGGTCGGCATCCCCCGGTACGCGGGGCGGTGGGCCAGGTCACGCCCGGTTTTCTCTGTGGCTGTCGTCACAATCCCACTTCCTCCGTTTGTCCTGGAATTAGGGATCATCGTCGACACCCGGTTGCGCCACATTTCCGCGCAACAACACCGACAGTAGCGACGGAGTGGCGTATCGACCACCTCGGCGCGGAAATTATCGGGAGAAACACAGAATCCGCCGAAGTACTTAACTTCGCGTTAACCGAACAATTCGAAATAAATTCAGGAGCGGACGGCACGGAACAGGGTCGCGGCGGCGGGCGAGCTGGGCGGACACGGCGAATTCCGTTCGGCACCAACTAGTTTCCCGGAGTAAGCATGTGATAGCTTCGCGAGGTCCGTCCGATCTGCACAGGAGGCTCGGCAGTTGTATTCGCGCTCTTGGCGCCGTGGAACTCGCCGCAGCTGGACTCGCGCTCTCGCTGTTCTGCTCGGCATCGGCGCTCTCACCGTCCCGTCCCCCGCCGGCGCGGCCGATCCGTATGTCGATCAGCTCGCCGAAGCCGCGAGCACGCCGGCGCTGCAGTGGTCGGACTGCGAGGACGGCTTCTCCTGCACGTGGGCGCGGGTACCGCTGGACTATCACAGCCCGCAGGCCGAACAGATCGAGCTGGCGGTGATCAAGCTGCCCGCGACCGATCCCGGTCGCCGGATCGGCACCCTGTTCGTGAACTTCGGCGGGCCTGGACCGTCGGGCGTCGACCGGCTGCGCGAGCGGGCGCGGTGGCCGTGGTTGTTCTCCGAGGAACTGCGGGCCCGATTCGATGTGGTGTCGTGGGATCCGCGTTCGGTCTCACGCAGCGCTCCGACCAGCTGTTTTCCCTCGGCCGACGAGCAAGAGGCCTACTTCGCGACCTTCCCCGGCATCCCGGCGGGTCCCGGCGACGAACCGGAGTTCTTCGCCCGTTCCGCCGACATCGCCGCCCGCTGCGGCGCGTCCGCGGGCCCGATCCTGGCGCACGCCTCGACCACGAATACCGCCCGTGACCTGGAGTTGCTGCGACGCGCGGTGGGTGATGCGGCGCTGACCTATCACGGCATCTCCTACGGCACGCAGGTCGGCGCCGTCTACGCCAACATGTTCCCCGGCCGGGTGCGGGCGATGGCGCTGGACGGGTCACTGGATTTCCAGGGAAATGTGGACGGGCACGGCGCCGACCTGCCGCTCGATACCAGGCAGGGCGTGGCCGATGCCATGGCCGAGACCTTCGACGCCTTCCTGCGTGACTGTTCGGCCGCTGGTCCGAACTGCGCGTTCTCGGCGGGAGACCCGAAACTCAAGTGGATCGCGCTCGCCGAACGCGCGCGGCTCGCCCCCATCGTTGTCGACGGCACGCCGTGGACCTACGAGCAGATCGTGGCCGCCGCGGGCAGCCTCGCGCGCCCGGATACCTACGCCGACCTGGCGATCCTGCTCCAGCAACTCTTCGACGCCGGGACCGCGCTGCTCCCGGCCGTGACGCACGACGCGGTCTTCGCCAAAGAACACCCCGGCAACCGGATCGAGGCGTTCTATTCGATCCAGTGCACCGACAGCGCCGTCCCGACCGACCCCGCCGTCTACAGTCGGGTCGGCGCCGTCGAAGACCTGCGCGTCCCCTATTTCGGCCGCACCGCCGTCTTCAACGCCACCCCCTGCGCCTTCTGGCCCGCCCATGACGCCGACCGGTACACCGGCCCGTGGAATCGTGAGACGGCTGCCCCGATCCTGGTCCTGAACAGCAGATATGACCCCGCGACGCCGTTGCGTGGTGCCTACGCGGGCGCGGCTCAGCTGTCCCGCGCCCAGGTCGTGGTGATCGAAGGTGCAGGCCACAGCAGCATGTACGTGGCCAGCACCTGCGCCGAACGCGTCAAGCGCGACTACCTGTTCACCGGCCGGCTGCCACCGCAGGACCTGCGCTGTGACATCGACCGATCCCCTTTCGGCTGACCGTCAGCGGCTGACGCACACCCCGGTGAGCAGCGGGCCGTAAGGATTCTCGGCACTGCCCGCAACGACGAGCAGACCACCGATCGGGCTGCACAGAACGTCCAGGCTCGACGACCCACTGCCCGCGATCGGCTCCTGGGCCTGCGCGGTGGTGGCGCTGACGGCGGGGGCGAGGAGGAACAGAGCGAGGGCGGAGGACACAGCGAGCTTCTTCATGGCGTTACTGTGCCTGTCCGCCCTCGCGGTGCGCACGCCCCGACTTGCCGGGGCATCGGCTCCGAGGGCACCAACTCCACTGAGAAATCGATGCCCTCGGAGCAATGACGGCATGACTCGGTCAGCCCGCGATGCCCGGGACGATCGGCTGCACCGGGTTATTGCATAGGCCCACTACCGGGCCGGCCCACAAGAACCCGCCTGCCCCAGCAGTGCCCGCCGCTGACGTGATACCGGAGGCGAAGCCTGGGCCCAGAACGACACAGGAATAGGCACCTCCATCGGTGAGTGTGACGCCGTAGGGGTCTCCGACGACGCCGTCAGAGGTGATCGTGATCGCGCTGGCGACGCCTGATCCGAGGGCGAGGGCAGCTGCCAGCGTGCCGAGTGCGATGGCCATCCGGCCGGTGTGGTTTCTCATCGGAATCTCCTTGATGTGGCCGCCTTGCAGTGGCGGTGGTTGAGTCGGCCACCGGTCGGCGGCGCATCCCAAAATTACGGTCTGACCTGCCGTTTCCACGTCCGTGAAGGCACGGAATCAGCTCAGTGCCAGCACTGGTTCCGACGACGGTTGCGCCCGGTGTTTCCGGCGGAGGATCCTGAGGAGATCGGGGTAGTCGGAGGTTTCCAGTGGCACCTCGCACGGTCGCGGTCATCGGCGGCGTCACGGCCTGTGCCGCCGCGCTGAGCGTCGCCGTCGCGCTGTCGGTGGACTGGTCGGAGGCCGCTCTCTACGACCCGGCCAGGATCCTGCTGTTGGGACCGCGCGAGGCCTTCGCCGCCGCGCAGACTTCACCGAAGTTCAGCCGGGTCGAGCTCGCGCTGTTCCTGCTGACCGGGGCATCGTTCGTGGCGTCGGGACTGTTCACCTGGACAAACCGGCCGCGTGACCTGGCCGGACCGCTCTTCATGGTGGCCGGCATGGTGTGGCTGGCCTGCGGTGTCCGCCGGTCGAGCGACCCGATGCTGTTCACCGCGGGCGCGGTGCTGACGAATATCTATCTGCCGCTGATGCTTCCGATCCTGCTCGGCTTCCCGTCGGGACGGCTGCGCCAATCGTGGGAGCGCTGGTATATCCGGGCCTGCTGGGCGCTGGCCGTGTTCGGGGTGTCGGCCGAGTGGCTGTTCTTCGATCCGCGGGAGGTGCCTGCGCCGCACCCGTCGACCTCGGTCAACCTGTTGCTGATCCGCCACGACGCGGTCCTCGCCG
Source organism: Nocardia sp. NPDC060259 (assembly GCF_042728775.1). Classification (NCBI taxonomy): domain Bacteria; kingdom Bacillati; phylum Actinomycetota; class Actinomycetes; order Mycobacteriales; family Nocardiaceae; genus Nocardia; species Nocardia sp. NPDC060259. The sequence goes on along the minus strand of NZ_JBHXAY010000042.1, from coordinate 7,721 downwards.
ATCGGATTCAGCTGACCGTCGGCGCGGCCGCCGTCCTTCTCGCCATCACGGTCATCACCGTCGTGATCAAGCGCTGGCGATCCGGCACGGCGGCCTATCGAGCGGGATTCACCCCGATCATGGTGCTCGCGACGGTCGCCGGGGTGAGCACCCTGTGGGTCCTGGCGACCGCCGCCCGATTCCCCGGCTCGGTGCACGCCTGGACGCTGAATCTGCGCTACATCCCGCTCGTGCTGCTGCCGACGGCCATCGCGTTCGGACAGGTCCGGTACCGGATGGCGCGGGCCGCGGTCGGTGACGCCATGGTCGAGATCGGCGCGGCCCCGATCAGTTCCGGCTTCGTCGAGGCGTTACGCCGCGCACTGCACGATCCCACCCTGGCGCTGTGGACCTTCGATGCCGAACGCGGCGGCTACGTCGACGACCAAGGGCACGTCCGGGAACTGCCGCGCGGTGGCGGTCACCGGGTGACGACGATCCTCGAGCGCGACGGCGCCGCGACGGCCGCGCTCGTCTACGACAAGCAGCTGCAGAACGAACCCGAACTGCTGGCCGCCGTGCGCGGCGCGACCGAACTCGCCCTCGATCACGAGCGCCTGCGCAACGATCTGCAAGCCCAGCTCGCCGAAGTGCGCCGCTCCCGCGAGCGCATCGTGGCGGCGGGCGACGCCGAGCGCCGCCGCGTCGAACGCGATCTGCACGACGGCGCGCAGCAACGTCTCGTCGCCGCGGCGCTGCTGTTGCGCCGGGCACAGCGCGCCGCCGACACCGAAACCCAGGGCGACCTGGTGACCCGCGGCGCCGCCGAACTCGACACCGCGCTCACCGAGCTGCGTGAACTGGCCAGGGGCGTGTTCCCGCCGATCCTCGCCGAGCGCGGTCTCACGGCCGCGCTGACCTCGCTCGCCGAACGCTCCCCCCTCCCCGTGCGCATCCACGGGGCGCTGGTACCGCGGCCACCGGCCGGGGTGGAGCTGGCCGCGTACTTCATCGCCGCCGAGGCGATCACCAACGCGGCCAAGCATTCCGGCGCTACGCATGTCGACATCGAGGTGTGCCTGGTCGACGACACGGTGCGGATGACGATCGCCGACGACGGGCGCGGCGGCGCGCAGATCCGTCCCGGCGGCGGACTCAGCGGATTGTCCGATCGCGCCGCGGCACTCGGTGGCCGGTTGAGCGTCGACAGCACTCCCGGCGCAGGCACGATCCTCACCGCCTCCCTGCCGGTCCATACGGGCGACGCGCCATGAGCCGCCGGAGGTGTTCAATGGAGGTGCGCGGAACACGCGGCGAGGTGGTGACGCATGAGCGGATGTGACCTCGAACCCGGCACGGTGTTCGCGGGTTACACGATCGAGCGGACGCTCGGCGCGGGCGGCATGGGATCGGTCTACGCCGCTCGCCACCCGACCCTGCCACGCACCGTCGCGCTCAAGGTATTGCATCCCTCGCTCACCACGGACGACTACGTCCGCACCCGATTCGAGTTCGAGGCCGATCACGCCGCCCGGCTGGACCACCCCGCCATCGTTGCCGTGTACGACCGTGGCCGCGAGGGCGATCGGCTCTGGATCGCGATGCAACTGGTGCCGGGAACCGATGCCGCCCGCCTGCTGCGCGACGGGCCGGTGGCGCCGGAACGGGCCGTGCACATCATCGAAGCGGTCGCGGCGGGACTCGACTACGCGCACCGGGCCGGGGTGTTCCACCGCGACGTCAACCCGGCGAACATCCTGCTGGCCACCCCCACCGAGCCGGGCGAACCCGAACGGGTGCTGCTGACGGATTTCGGCATCGCCAAAGCCCTCGACGACACCGTGCACCTCACGACGGCCGGGATGATGGTCGCCACCCTCCGCTACGCGGCCCCCGAACAGCTCGAAGGACGAACCATCGACCATCGTGCCGACGAATACTCGCTGGGCTGCACGCTGTTCCACCTGCTCACCGGCAGTCCGCCCTATCCGGGACCGAGCCAGGCCGCCATCATGAACGGCCACCTCAACGGCCCGATTCCACAGCCGAGCGCGCTGCTGCCCACCCTGCCGAAGGCCTTCGACGCGGTCATCGCCCTGGCGATGGCCAAGCGCCCGGACGACCGCTATCCGGATTGCGGCACCTTCGCGACCACGGCGCGGGCGGTGCTCACCGCGGCGGCCGACGACACCGCCGAACATCCGACGATCCGCTGTCAGCCTGCCGAAGCGGGCACCGCACCGCGGTTGCGGGTAGTGCTCGCCGACGACTCGGCGCTGCTCCGCCAGGGCATCGCGCGCCTGCTCGAGGACGAGGGCATGGAGGTCGCCGGGCAGGCGAGCGACGCGGTGGCGCTGTTGCGCCTGGTCCGCGCGCACCGCCCCGATGTCGCGGTCGTCGACATCCGCATGCCGCCGACCTGCACCACGGAGGGCATCGACGCCGCGGTCATCATCCGTCGCGACTATCCAGGCACCGCGGTGCTGCTGCTCTCGCAGTACATCGAGACCGAGAATGTTCTCGACCTGCTGTCGGGCGGCGCGCGCAGCCTCGGCTACCTGCTCAAAGACCGGGTTTCCGACATCGACGAGTTCGTCACGGCCCTGCAGCGAGTCGCCGCCGGCGGCTCGGCGATCGATCCAGACCTGGTCGCCCGCTTGGTCTCCCGACCACACCACGGCGCCCTGCCGCTCGACGAACTCTCGCCTCGGGAGCGAGAAGTGCTGCGGCTCATGGCCGAAGGACGCTCCAACCGCGCGATCGGCGCGACCCTGTTCCTCGGCGAACGCACGATCGAGACCCACGTCCGCAGCATCTTCGCCAAGCTCGGCCTACAACCCGAACCCGACGATCACCGCCGCGTCCTGGCAGTCCTCACTCACCTGCGAGTGGACAACTGACTCAGCTCAGCAGGCAGAGCAGGTCATACAGCGGCGGCTTCTCGACACTGCCCGTGGCAAACAACAACTGCGCGACCGGCGAACAGATCAACGCCGTCTCCGACGACCCCGACCCACCCTTCGACGACCCCGCACCACCTTGCGACGACCCGGATTCGGCAACCGGTGCGGGCGAGACGGGAGCGGCAGAGGCAACGGCGGGTACCGAAACCAACGCACACGACAGAACAGCAACAGCGGCAATCTTCTTCATGCGCCAAGGGAACACGACACAGGCCCCCAACAAGAGTGAAATCCGAATATTTCACCCACCTTCCGGCCGATACCTACTCGACCACTGTTGCGGCCAGATCGACCACGGCGACCTCGACGTCCGAGGCCGCGCCTTCGCCGACGCCGCCTACCGCCAGCACCTCCGGGGCCTACGACCGCATCCCCGAGATCGCGCGCTACGAGACCACCTATCACGCCCCGACACCTGGGAGACCTACGAGGCAGTCGCGTCCCTGCTCGACGAGGCGTGGGCGGAATGGCACAAGAGCTAGCCGAGCGGGGAGCGGAAGTCGCACCCGGGACTATCATTGCGCCATGACGAAAGCGCATCCTCAGCGCCCCGACCTGCCCGAATACATGACGTGGGAAGAGCTCGAGCAGCTTCCTGAGGAAATCGCCTCCTGTATCGAACTGTGGGGCGGGCGCGTGGTCTGGACGCGGCGCGGGCCAGGAGAACATCAGGAAGCCAGCAACCTGCTGTGGAATGCTCTTCGCCGAGACGCCAAGCGCGCGATGGACACCGAGCCCGAGAAGTGCTGGCGGGTTCGTACCGAGACGAACGTCTTCTTCGGTCAGCAAGGTAAATCCGATTTCGTGACTCCAGATTTCATGGTCCATCGATGCCTGGACAAGGCGTACGCGCACGTTCGCGCGGACGATGCGCTCCTGGTCGGCGAGGTTCTCTCCCCGTCGAACACTGCGGCCGAAATGGAAACCAAAAGGGCCAGATACGCGGCTGCGGGCATTCCGTGGTACTGGGAAGTCACCCTGCATCCGCGGCGCAGCGCGATCGCGTATGTGCAGGCATACGGCCTGGCATCCGGAACCGGGGCCTTGCCAGCAGGCGTATCACCGCTCCACAAGGCCAACTACCTCCTGGCCGGCACTTGGTCGCCAGCCGACTCCACCGAAATCACCATCGACTTCCCGTTCCCGATCACCATCCCGTGGTCCGAGTTGTCGCTCTGACCGCCATTGGCGAGCAGCGCCGAACGCGCGAAGGCACGGACTCCCTCGCGGAAGTCCGTGCCTTCGTTCGTTATTCGCCTAGGCGGCAGCGCTCACGAGGAGCGCGGGCTCACCAGGAGCTCTTGTGCACGCCCGGGAGCTCGCCACGGTGGGCCATCTCACGCAGGCACACGCGGCACAGGCCGAACTTGCGGTACACCGCGTGGGGGCGGCCGCAACGCTGGCAGCGGGTGTAGGCGCGGACCGCGAACTTCGGCTTGGCGTTGGCCTTGTTGACCAGTGCTTTCTTGGCCATGTGCTCAGTTCTGCACCCAGCAGCACTGCTTCCTTCCCATTGCAGACCACCAGTTGGCGGCCTGGTTTGCGACCGCATGCGCATCATTGTACGTCGCTCCAGGATTGGCCTCGAGGTATCTCAGGTCGGTAAGTTCATGATCCAGCAACAACCGATCAGTCGGAGTGCCCCGCCCTTCGCTGAACCGCAACCAAGCCTCCGCCATATCCGGGTCTGCATCGAAATGTCCGATTCGAACCTCTCCGGTATACGAATCAACAATTTGTGTTCGGCATTGAATACGTGCTGCTTGATCTTTTCCACGTCGGATACGCTCAACCCAGTATTCTCGGCAATGCCGGCGACATCGTGCGTGTCACTTCTCATGTAATCCCACAGGAGTGAGAGCGAACAGAGCGACAACAGAGGACATAGCCAGCTTCTTCACGGCTCCACCTTGCCGCTCCACCCACACGCTCCGCACGCCCCGTCCTACGGGGCACACCACCCAGCCGCAGTCGACGGCCCTACCTACCCTGCCTCGCCGACCGCTCGACGAGGCAGGGACGGAGTGGCACCACCTCCAGGAACACTGATCGCGCAACCCGCGCACTACTGCGGAGACCCATCGATCAGCGTTGATTCCAGAGAATCAACAGCAGCGCGTCAGCGCCGAGGACCGCCGCTGGAACGAAGTGCTGCCATAACAAGCCCCACCGCGAACGCAGGACAACGAAGACCAGCGCCACCCCGGCCACTCCCGCCGCCACCAGGCCGAACCGCCAGGCGGAAGTCTCGGTGCCGAACACTCCGAACGCCGCGACGATCACCGAGAACAGAAGGGCGCCCTGCTGCAGACCCTGCCTGATCCAATGTTCGACGATCATGGCCAGCCCATAGCCGAAGACAACCAACAGCTTCTTTCTCCGCTGACCGGTCTCTGCGTCGTCATAGGCCGCCGCCGCCTCAAGTCCTCTGCGGTACAGCGGATCGGTTTTCCGCACTTCCTCGGTCATCGACTCTCCGGTCACTCGGCGTCGAGAATGCCGACAACGGAATGCGCGATCGAAGTGACCTCATCGCAAACGTTCGAGGGGTTCTTCGACGAGTTCAGCAGGGTGATATCCAGGACACCATCCTTAGATTTGATGGCGATCGCACAGGTCCCGCCAGCTTGGGGCGACTGATACACCGCCGCGCCTCGGCCACCGACCACTTCGTTCGCCAGGACCGGCCATTTCTTGTCGGCACGAACCTCGTCAATGGTGCGGCTGCTCGACCGAACCGAGAGGAGACCGACCGGCACCATCGTCCCATCGACTTCCTCGTTCCGCAGGAAGTCACACCCGATAGTGGTCAGCCCTTCGGTGACGATGCCACCAGACCTGACTCTGGTGGCGGGGTCGAATCCGATCCGGGTGACGACGTCGTCGCCCAACCGAGTGCACGGATCGAGCCGCACCTGCATCGGACCACTTTGAGCCGGCGGCGGAGCAACGGCTACCGCGATCGGCGGAGGCACGAAGCTGGTCGTGGATGTGGGGCCACCACCAACGGATTCTCCGCTTCCACACGCGACCACAACCACACCGCAGGACACAACACAGACCGAGCCGACGACCTTTCCGATCACTGGTACAGCTCGGCTGGCATACCGTTCGGCCCGACCCCTGCGGCTGCCGCGGCGCCGTGCTCGGCCTGCATTGCATCCAGATGAGAAATAACCAGATCTGAATTGGTGGATTTCCCGGAAAACAGGGAATCCCAGGTCTCGGCACCGCCGGACACCAAACCGGCGGCCGCCTGCATGTCGGCGCCCAGTTCGCCGCTTGCGGCCTTCTCCTGCAAGCCTTGCCACACCTCGGCGGGTACCTGGCAGGAGGCCTTGAAGCTGGCCAGTTTCTGCTCGAGCTCATCGAGAGCGGTGTCGATGGCCGACACGGCCGCCTTTATTTTCATCGCGTGGTCTACGGTAGCCATTGCCTGTCACGACACCTTTGCGGGTTCGGCCGGAAGTGCGTTTCGGGAGAGTACGTCTTTCGCTGCGATGATGGAGTCCTTGATCAACCTCAACAATGACCAGAACAGCATCAGAACTTTGCGGGCTTCATTGAGGACCGACACTGCTTCCATGGCGGTTCGCACCATCTTGACCTGACCCCAAAGCGGGACAACCGCGGCTCCCCACCCAGCGCTCGCCAGCGCGATCACGGTTAGAATCACGTCAACCACGACCTGCGCCAGCTTGACCGCCTCGTTGACGGCGTCTCGCAGATGACTACCCATCTGCGTCATCGCACTCCGCTGGCTGGTCCAAACGGTGTCCCAATCCCCGAACAGCGTGGCCTGCGCGTCGGCGGCCTGACCGGTCCAGGTCTTCACGATATTGGTCTGCCCGCGCTTGATGTTGGCCTGGATGTTCTCGAGATATTCCTCCAGCCGATCCCACGACGCGCTCTGCGTCCCCGCCTCGGCGATGTCACCGGCGATCCAGGTGGTGATGTGCTCGCGCGGGTCCGGGCCACCGACGAGCTCGATGAGGTCGCAGACCTTGTCCATCATTCGGCCGAGCGTGATCTCCGGCAGGGTTCGCGTATCACGCGTCGGCATGTTCATGCCCGGCACGACACCGTCGTTGAATCCGGCCGCTTCGCCGTCATCGGTTCGGTTCAGCGTTTGCCCGTTGTCGAGCCTGGCGATCTCACCGGCCCATTCGCTGTCCGCACGGACATATTCCTGACTCGCGAACGCCAGAGCTTGCTGAGTGGTCGCCAGCCGTTCGGCAGCGGTATCGAGCGCATCGTGGAACTTTGGTAGCAACTCGGCATAATCGGCCGTGATGATCTCGAGAATCCTTCCGAAATCCGTCGACGTCATTCCGATGAGCGAGCAGGTATAGGTGTTCTCCATATATTTGCTGTTACGGCCGACCTGAGCCGCCCACCCGTTCAGATCGGAAATCTCTACAGCTAATACCGTCACAACGCCCCCGAACAATTGCGATGAAACTCAAACCTTCGCCGCGCTTGAGGCTTTCGCTTAATTCCCCCGCCGCAACGTGGCCCAAGACTATTCTGCCAGCAGAACTCGAGTCAAGATGTCCGAGAACATCCGATTCATGTCATCTCCCTTTCCTGTCGAGTACCTGAACGCGCGAAGGCACGGACTCCCTCGCGGAAGTCCGTGCCTTCGTTCGTTATTCGCCTAGGCGGCAGCGCTCACGAGGAGCGAGGGCTCACCAGGAGCTCTTGTGCACGCCCGGGAGCTCGCCACGGTGGGCCATCTCACGCAGGCACACGCGGCACAGGCCGAACTTGCGGTACACC
>NZ_JBHXAY010000041.1:0-54512 GCF_042728775.1 Nocardia sp. NPDC060259 | reverse complement strand
GTGCCGTTGCGTAGGCGACGAAGGAGCAAGCAACGGTGCCTGACCGACGGGACAGGAGGGGCCGCGAACTCGAGCACGCCAGTGCTCCAGTTGCACAGTATATTTCCCGCAATCGACCTACTCTGGATCTCATGCGCAGGTCGTCTCTTCCGGCGGTCGCATGCCGCGTCGCCGATACCCTCATCGCCCGCGGGCATCACGGCGTCATCGTTTCCCCCGAGACGCCAGCCCCCACCGCGGCCGATGCCGCTCGGGCCATGGGCGCCCACCCCACCGCGATCATCACTTCCCAGGTCTTCCTCCTCGACAACGACCCGGTCCTGATCCTGGTCGCCTGCCATCACCAGGTCGATCTGAGCCGCACCGGCAAACGCCTGGAAGGCACCCTGATCCCCGCCCCCACCGCCCTGGTGGAGCGCATCACCGGCCAGCACATCGACGGCACCGCCCCCGTCGGCCACCCGACGAACCTCCCCACCTGGGTCGACACCGCCCTCGCCGCCCACCCCGAGGTCTGGGCTGCAGGCGGCCACCCGAACACGGTGTTCCGCACCAACTTCCGCGAACTCGTCCGCATCACCGCCGGCCTGCCGATCGAGATCGACTGAGGTCGGCCGCGCGCGATGTGCGTCAACCGGGCAGAAGGGCCCCTGTGCGAGGTTCCGGCGCGGGCGTAGTTTGGGGCGGTGAGTGAAGTGCGACGAACCCCGGCCGAGCTGGTGGTCCCCGATGATCTGAGCGGGATCACCGCCGAGCAGTACCGGGAATCGATGCGGCACTATCCGGCCGGAGTCACCGTGGTGACCATCGGCGCCGAGACCGGCCCGGTGGGCTTCACGGCGACGTCGTTCGCCTCGCTCTCCCTGGAACCACCCCTGGTGTCGTTCAACATCGCCCACACCTCGTCGAGCATCGACGCACTGCGCGCCGCCGACTCGGTCGTCATCCACTTCCTCGGCGAACACCAGCACCACCTCGCCCACCGCTTCTCCCGCACCGCCGCCGACCGCTTCACCGACCGCTCCCTGTGGACCACCCTCGACACCGGCGAACCGGTCCTGCACGGCACCCCCCTCTGGCTCCGCACCACCCTCCACCAACTCATCGACATCGGCGACCACACCCTCGCGGTCGGCCTGGTCACCCGAGTCCACGACCAAACCCACGAATCCCCCACCGCCGCCCCCCTCCTCTACTACAACGGCAAATACCACCGCCCCACCGCCCTCGACACCTGATCGGGTGGGGCGGCGGGCGACGGCGAGAACTCAGCCGATGAGGCAGGGGGCGGCGCCTGCGGGGGAAGCGGCGGTGAGGGGGCGGGTTTCGGGGGTGGGGTTCCAGAGGCCTTCGGTGGTGGTGTAGGTCCAGGTTGGGCCGGATTCGGTGAGGGTGGCGATGGCCGTGATCAGGCGGTCTACGTCGGTGGTGGTGGTGCCGAGGCCGATGCTGGCGCGGAGGGCGGCGTCGAGGCCGAGGCGGGTGAGGAGGGGGTGGGCGCAGAAGCGGCCGTCACGGATGCCGATGGCGTGTTCGGCGGAGAGGTAGGCGGCGACCTGGCCGGGGGCGTAGCCGGCGACGGTGAAGGCGACGATGCCGACGCAGTCGGGGCTGTCGGACCAGATGCGGACGATGTCCACGCCGGGAATCGCGGCCAAACCGTCGCGCAGACGGTCGGCCAGGAAGCGTTCGTTGGCAACGAGTTCGGTGGGATCGATGGCGGCCAGCGCGTCACAGGCGGCGGCGATCGCGGCCGCGCCGAGCACATTCGGCGAGCCCGCCTCGTGCCGCTGCGGCGCCGCGGCCCACTCGACCTGTTCCACACCGACTTCGCGCACCGCGCCACCACCGGCCAGGTACGGCTCGCCCGCGTCGAGCCAGTCCCGCCTGCCGACCAGCACACCGGCGCCGAACGGCGCGTACAGCTTGTGCCCGGAGAAGGCGAGATAGTCGATCCCGTTCTCACGCAGCGAAATCCGGCGATGCGGGGCCAACTGCGCCGCGTCGACGAGAATCCGCGCGCCGCACAAGTGGGCGATGGTGGCCAGCCGCTCCAGCGGCAGCACCTCACCGGTGACATTGGACGCCCCGGTCACCGCGAGCAATGCGGCGGGCTTGCTGCACAATTCGGCGACGACCCGCCGGATCGTCTCCTCGACGGTGTCGGCCGCCCGCACGACCCGACGACCGTGCGCGGTCCACGGCAGGAAGTTCGCGTGATGCTCGATATCGAGCACGACGGTCTCGCCGGGCACGCAGCCTGCCAGCAGGTTCAGCGAATCGGTGGTGTTGCGGGTGAACACGACGACCTGGTCGTCACACGCGTCGACGAACCGGGCGACGGCGCCACGCGAGGCCTCGTAGCACTCGGTGGAGATCCGCGAGGCGTAGCCCGCGCCGCGGTGCACGCTGGCGTAGTACGGCAGCAGCTGCGAGATCCGGTCGGTGACCTGCCGCAACGCGGGCGCGCTCGCCGCGTAGTCGAAGTTGGCGTAGGTGCTTGTGCCGCCCTGCACGAGCGGAACCTGCAGGTCGGCGCCGGACACGGCGGCCAGGGCACAGGTGGGGTCGATTACTGCGGTCATGACGAAATCCCGTCGGCTCAGGGACTCGTTCCCGAAAAGGGTGCTGCGAGTCCGCGCTTGCCGCGCCCACTGCGGACGGCGGCCTGGTCGTCACCCGGAGCACCCCACCGCGGAGGAGGGTTGCCGACCAGCTAGCCGGGGCTTGTCGCTGGTACTCGTGACCTGTTGACGAGAGTGACAGACGATCCAGGGAGCTGTCAACCACCACCATCGGCACGCCCGAACCGACAGGAATCGCCGACGCCGGGTCGCCACGCAACTAGCATCCGACGAAGGCGACGGCTACGCCGACGACTCGGCAGATCAACGTGGCGCTGCGGGTGGGTTCTGATGTCAAACCGGTACACAAGGGGTGAACTTTGCCCGCGATGGACGCCGTACGATCGAGTGAACCGAAATCAGTCCATGCCTTCGATCGGAAGAACACCATGTCACACGCCCTGAGCTCCACACCGGCGGACGTGAACGCCGATCTAGCAGACGAATTCGTCCACCTTGCTCGGTTGGCGATGGCAGGCCGCGAACAGGACGTCACCATGTTCGTCCGCCGCGCCGCGCGCCGGCATCGCACCGACTGCCCCGAGCTCGCCGAGGCCCTGATCGGACTGCTCAGACAGAACCCGACGCGGGCCAATCCGCTACGCGCCGAACTCGATACGCCGATCCCCGTCGACGGCGACAGCCGCCTGCCGCTGCTGCGGGTCGTGCCGCCCGGCGCCACCGCGGAGGTGCCGATCCTGCCCGCCGAGACCTACCGGGTGCTCACCCAGATCGTCGACGAACGCAAGCAGGCCGACCGTCTCGCCGCCGCCGACCTCACCCCGGCGCGCAGCCTGCTCTTCGTCGGTCCGCCCGGCGTCGGAAAGACCATGGCCGCGGCCTGGCTCGCCCATCAGCTGGAGTTGCCGCTGGTGGTGCTCGACCTGGCCACGATCATGAGCAGCCTGCTCGGCAAGACCGGCACCAACCTGCGCCACGCCATCGACTACGCCAAGCAACGACCCTGCGTGCTGCTGCTCGACGAACTCGACGCGATCGCCAAGCGCCGCGACGACGACCGCGATGTGGGCGAGCTGAAACGCCTGGTCACGGTGCTGCTGCAGCAGATCGACGACTGGCCGTCGGGCGCCGGTCTGGTGATCGGCGCGACCAACCACGCCGAGCTCCTCGACCCGGCCGTGTGGCGGCGCTTCGACGTCACCGTCGGCTTCGAGCTGCCGGAGACGACGCAGCGCGGTGAGGCGATCCGCCGCTTCGCAGGCCAACCGCTACCCGATGCCGCCGTCGACGCCGTCGCCATCGCGTCGAAAGGCTTGTCGTTCAACGATATCGAGCGCACGATGCTGCGGTTGCGGCGTCGTTGCGTGCTCGATGACCAGCCGCTGCCGGACTTGATGGCCGAGCATTCCGCGCGTCTGGTAGCTGAACTTTCGCGGACCGATCGGTTACAGCTGGCACAGACCCTGGTCGGCATGTCAGGCTTGTCTCAGCGCCAGATCAGCGCGCTGACGGGGGTGTCGCGCGATACCCTCCGTGGCTTCACGCACCGACGGCAATAACGTGCTCGCTGGGGGGATTTCGGGTGGCCGGACCGCGATTTCTGATCGGCTTCGGTGAGCGGCTGACCGCGCCGATCGCCCCCGGCAGAGGCGGTGATTCGCCGCAGCCGCCGTATACGGTCGCGCAGGCGCGGGTCCGGCTCGCGCCGATGGTGCGCGCGGCGAGCGAGAGCGCGGTGGCGCTGCCCAGGGTCGCCTGCCCGGACGACGAGACCGTCACCGCGGTCACTCTGCATCCGCAGTATGTGTCCACAAGCGGTTATCCCACCAGGCTTCTCGCGTCGATGGAGTTCGACCCGCTGGGCAGCAGGCCGGTGACGGTCGTACCGGACGGCCATGCGCCGCGAGCCAGCACGCTGCTGTTTCTCGCGACGACCCGCGCCAACCTGCGGCTGCTCGCCACTCGCATCTGCGCCGAGACTCCGTTGCGCGCCGCCGAACACGGCATCGTCAGCTTGGCCGAGTTCCGCCTCAACTCCTCCGCCGATCGGCTGAGACTGACTGCCGCCCAGCCGGATTCGGAGACCGTGGCCGAGCTGGTCCTGCACTCCGGCCGTGACATCGCCCTGCAGGGCCTGCTCGACTACTCCCGCGATCTGGATCTCGACGTCGCGATCGACCGCAGACTCGACAACGGCGGTCTCGCCTTCGTCCCGGTCACCGGCACCCACGCGGCCGTCGCCGCGCTGGCAGGCTATTCGTTCACCAGGGTGATCCGCCGCATGCCACGAATGCGGACCCAGCTCGGCCGCGATACCCGCTCCACCGCAACACTTTCGCGCTTCCGCCCTGACCTGCCGACCGCCGAGCCGACCGACCGCGAGCTCACCATCGCCGTGTTCGACGGCGGGTTGCCCGCGCGCACCCCACTGACCCGCTGGGTCGACGCGCACACTTTCGCCGACAGCGCGGCGTCGCATCGCAATTACCTCGACCACGGCCACCGGGTCACCTCGGCACTGCTGTTCGGCAGCGTCGACCCCGCGCATCCGGTGCCGGTGCCCTACGGCTACATCGACCACTACCAGGTGCTCGACGAGGACACCGACGACGACCAGTGCGAGCTGTACGCGGCCATCGACCGCATCGACAGCGTCCTGCGCCAGCGCAAATACGAGTTCGTCAATGTCAGCATCGGCCCCGAACTGCCGATCGAGGATGACGAAGTGCACGCGTGGACCGCGTTCTGGGACGACTACCTCAGCGACGGCACCACCCTGGCCACCATCGCCGTCGGCAACAACGGGGAGGCTGATCGGCCCAGTGGCAATGCGCGCGTGCAGGTTCCGGCCGACAGCGTCAACGCGCTGGCGATCGGATCGTCGGATCGCAGTGGCGCGCTGTGGAATCGGGCGCCGTATTCGGCGATCGGGCCCGGTCGTGCGCCCGGCACGGTGAAACCCGATCTGCTCGCGTTCGGCGGCAGCGACGACGAACCGTTCCATGTCGTCGGCCCGGACGGCACGGCGATCCCCGATTCCGGGACCAGCTTCGCCGCGCCGATGGCCCTGCGCGCCGCGTTGGGCGCGCGCACCCTGTTCGGCCCGAAGCTGGGCGCGCTCGACCTGAAGGCCCTGCTCGTGCACACCGCCGAACGGCGAAGCAGCTCACCGGATTCCGATTCCGGACACGGCCGCATCGCCGCGACCCTGGCCCAGCTGGTGCTGTGCGGCGACGGCGAGGCGCGGGTCCTGTACCAGGGCGAACTGACCCCGGCGAAGTACCTGCGCGCCCAGATCCCGCTGCCCGCCGCACTGCCTGCGGGCATGGTGCGGATCAGGGCGACGCTGGTCTACGCGACACCGGTCGACCCCGCCGACCCTGGCAGCTACACCCGCAGCGGCCTCGACGTCACCTTCCGTCCGCACGACGAGAAGTTCGCCGAACCGACCAGGATCCATCCGGATTCGGCCCCGTTCTTCCGCGCCACCGACCTCGACTCCGAGTCCGTCCTTCGCCGCACCGCGCACAAGTGGGACACGGTGCTGCACGCCGAGCGCAGCAAACGGGTCAACAGCCTGCGCAATCCGGTGTTCGACATCCACCACACCGCGCGCGGGTCGAGCCATGCCGCCACTGCGGCGCGGCCGATCCGGTACTCGATGGTGATCACGGTGCGCCACGCCAAGGTCGACGATCTATACGAGCGGGTGCTCAGCGCGTACGTCACCCAGCTGGAGGCCTTGCGCCCGACCGTGGACATTCCGCTCGATGTCTGAGTTCCCTGCCGAGATCTTCGTCGACCCGATCGCGGCACGACGGCTGAGCTGCCAGAGCGTGTACCGGCTGCAACACCTCGGCGCACGGAAGTTCCCCTGGCAGGAGGAGACGTTCACCGAGATCCTGCTCGGGCACCTGACCGGCGTCGATTACCGCATCGACGCGGCCTGCCCCGATTGCGTTCCACCCCAGCGCTGTTCGACGTGGGGTTCCGCGACGCGCGCACCGGCGGGCTCGCGGCTGCTGACCCGGTCCGAGGAGGGCGGCGACCGATCCCGCGCCAGGCGTGGGGTCCGGCTGCTCACCCGGCCCGAGGAGGGCGGCAACCGGGCACGCGGTAGACGCGGCGTAGGCGCCGACTTCATCTACTGCGTGCAGGATCCCTCGGGCGCGCGCGAGGTACGGCTGCTCGTCCAGGCCAAGCGGGCCAGGCGCGGTCAGCCGATCAAAGCGGCAGCGCTACCCGCCGCGCAGCGGGCCGATCTACTCGACGCCGCAACACATTTCGGTGCGACGGCCTACTACTTGTTCTACGCCGAGTCGGTGTCGGCGCACGTCGGGCAGGTGACCCGCTGCGCGGAACACACCAGCCCGTCCGACACCTCGATCGTGATCGTGCCCGCCCAGGTCTTGCGCCGCGTGTTCGACGAGGAAGGCGCGGGCTCGATCGCGGCGGCCGCGGTGTTCGAACAGGGCCGCACGCTGCTGTGCTTGGACGGCTGCACGCCCGAACCCGGGCTGTCCGCATTCGATCGTGCGCTCGAATTCGTGCGGGACGACAACCCCGCTTATCGGCCGGTCGACATCGCCGGCGGTCCGGCACGCAGCAGCTGGGCGTATGCCACGGGAGCCCATGCCGCGGAAGTGGCCACCAGCCCACCACCTCGACCCGCAACCCCCGACATCCCCACCGTCACCGTCCTCGGCAAACGCGCCAAACCCCCGCGCCGACCCCCGTCCGGCCGGGTGACCCGCGGTGGGCACCACGTGCGCGAAGGCGAGATCCTGTGGGTCGACCTGGGTGACTGGGTACCGGTCGAATCACCGGAACGCGCCGGATACGGCTGGTACCCGGGCATCACCGCGGACCGCCTGCGCGATTCCGCACGGAGGTACTGGCGACTCGCGGTCGGCCGCGCTGTCGACGTCCGATACGTGGCGGCCTGGGCGCACGGCGAGATCCGCGGCGTCTTCCAGGTGCTCGACGATTCGCTCGTCATCCACCACGACCACGACGGCAAAGTCTCCTTCGACCTGGTCGAACTCGATCCGGAATCCAGCGCCTACGCCCAGGTCGTGCGCCGCACCGACGCCTACCTCGCAGCCCGAAATCCCCGCGCCCGCAACGTCGTCGGCTACCCGTAGCCGCCCTGCGCGATTGCCCACCGGTTGCCTCGCGAAGGCGCACCGCCCAACCATCTGCCAACTCCATGGTGGACACCCCAAATGATTGAGTCCCCCCACTATTTGTTAGAGTGGCCGTCATGTCCACGAACACGAACTCCGTCCGCGGCCTGCCGCGCTACCCGGTGTACGCGCTCGGACGGCTCACCAAGGCACTGCACGCCGAGATCGACGTGCCGCTGCGCGATCACTGGGTGCTCACCTTCATCGAGGAGAACGCCGACCTGACGCAGAAGAAAGTCGGCGACGCGCTCGGTATCGACCGCAGCGAGGTCGTCCGGCTGGTCGACGCGCTCGAACGCGCAGGCCTGGTAGAGCGCACTCGCGACGGCAAGGACCGCCGCAAGTACCGGCTGCGGATCACCGATGCCGGGCGCAAGCAGTGCAAGCGCACCGACCGCCTCATCGCCGACGCCACCGCGCGGGTGCTCGAGCGGCTCGACGCCGAGGAGCAGCGCACGCTGCACCGGCTGGTGCTCACCGCGCTCGGCGAGATCCCCGAATCGCCGTCGTGATCCGCGCCGCGGCACGCCTCGCGGTGGCCGTTGCGCCACTCCTTCTCCGAGTACCGTTGGCACCTGGTGACCATCCCGTTTGCCCTCCGGTAACCCGACCGTGAAACAACAGACGACACCGATGGGGGTCAACCGATGAGAGGTGGACTGAGCGCCATGCTCGAGCCACGCACTGAGGACCCGGCGAGCCGGTTGCGTGACCCACTGTTGCGCGCCGACCTGGCCGCGCCGCCGCGCACCCTGGTGGACATCCTGACCGACACCGCCCTGGCCCACCCCGACGCACCCGCCATCGACGACGGCATTGTCGTGCTCAGCTATATGGAGCTGATCGCCGCGATCGAGGCCAGGATGGCCGAGCTCACCGCGGCGGGCGTGCGACCGGGCGACCGGGTCGGCGTGCGGATGCCCTCGGGCAGCGCGGCGCTGTACGTGACGATCCTGGCCGTCCTCTACTGCGGCGCCGCCTACGTGCCCGTCGACGCCGACGACCCGGAGGAACGGGCCAGGCTGGTGTTCGGCGAGGCCAGGGTGAGCGCGCTGGCCACCGCCGAGGGCATCGAGTCGGCCACCGCCGCCGCGGGCCGCGCACCGGCCTCGGACTGGAACACCCTGCCGACCCCCGCCGACGACGCCTGGATCATCTTCACCTCCGGCTCCACCGGCACACCCAAGGGCGTCGCGGTCACCCACCGCAATGCCGCAGCCTTCGTCGACGCCGAGGCCAGGCTGTTCCTGCAGAACGCGCCGATCGGCCCCGGCGACCGCGTGCTGGCCGGCCTGTCGGTGGCCTTCGACGCCTCCTGCGAGGAGATGTGGCTGGCCTGGCGGCACGGCGCCTGCCTGGTCCCGGCCCCGCGCGATTTGGTCCGCACCGGCGCCGACCTCGGCCCGTGGCTCATGCGCCGGGAGATCAGCATCGTCTCCACCGTCCCGACCCTGGCCGCGACGTGGCCCGCCGTGGCCCTGGACTCGGTGCGGCTGCTCATCTTCGGCGGCGAGGCCGTCCCGCCGGAGCTGGCCGAACGACTCGCCGGCGGCGCCGACCGCGAGGTGTGGAACACCTACGGCCCCACCGAGGCCACGGTCGTCGCCTGTGCCGCGCTGCTCGACGGGAACATGCCGATCCGCATCGGCCTGCCGCTGGACGGCTGGGACCTCACCGTCGTCGACCCGCAGGGCAACCCGGTGCCCGAAGGCGAGACCGGCGAACTCGTCATCGGCGGCGTCGGCCTTGCCCGCTACCTCGACCCGGCCAAGGACGCCGAGAAGTACGCCCCGCTGCCCTCGCTCGGCTGGGAACGCGCCTACCGCAGCGGTGACCTGGTCCGCAACGACCGCGACGGCCTGATCTTCCTCGGCCGCGCCGACGACCAGATCAAGATCGGCGGCAGGCGCATCGAACTCGGCGAGATCGACAACGCCCTGCAGCACCTGCCCGGCGTCAGCGGCGCGGCGGCCGCGATCCGGACGACCAAGGCGGGCAACAAGATCCTGGTCGGCTACCTCACCGGCGCGGGACCCGACTTCGACGTCAAGCAGGCCAGGAAGATACTGGCCGAACAACTTCCGGCCCCGCTGGTGCCGCGCCTCGCGGTAGTCCCCGACCTGCCGACGCGCACCTCCGGCAAGGTCGACCGCAATGCCCTGCCCTGGCCGCTGCCGAGCACCGACGAGCCCACCGAATCCGGCGGCCTCGGCGGCACCGCGGCCTGGGTGGCCGGGCTGTGGGACGCCATTCTCGGCGCCGAAGCCACCGACCTCGATGCCGATTTCTTCGATCTGGGCGGCGGCTCGCTGGCGGCGGCCCAGCTGGTCGGCGCGCTGCGCGAGCGGTATCCGCACATCACCGTCGCCGACCTCTACGACCATCCGCGCCTCGGCTCGCTCGTCGAACTGCTCGACGGCAGCGCGCCGGTCGCCGCCGTCGACGCGCGAGTCGTCGCGCCGACTCCGCTGCGCGCGCAGATCACCCAGGTGCTGGCCACGATTCCGCTGACCACCCTCACCGGCCTGCAGTGGGTCACCTGGCTGGCCGTGGTGTCGGCGATCGCCGGCTGGTCCGGCTCGCTGCCGTGGCTGCCGCGGCTGTCCTGGTGGTGGATCGTGCTGGCGTTCGTGCTGTTCATCTCGCCGATCGGCCGGATGACGCTGTGCGTGGCCGGCGCGCGGGTTCTGCTGGCGGGACTGCGGCCGGGTACGTACCCACGCGGCTCGTCGGTCCACCTGCGACTGTGGGCGGCCGTGCGGCTGTCCGAGGCCAGCGGCGCCGAAAGCCTGTCCGGCGCACCGCTGATGGTGCCGTTCGCCCGTGCGCTCGGCGCGCGGATCGGCAAGGGCGTCGACCTGCACACCCTGCCGCCGGTGACCGGCATGCTCGATCTCGGCGACGGCGCCAGCGTCGAACCCGAGGTGGATCTGTCGGGCTACTGGGTCGACGGCGATGTCGTGCACATCGGCGGCATCACCGTCGGCGACGGCGCGGTGATCGGCGCCCGTTCGATCCTGCTGCCCGGCACCAAGATCGGTAAGAAGGCCGAGATCGCCCCCGGCTCCGCGGTATCGGGCAAGGTCAAGGCCGAACAGGAATGGGCGGGTTCGCCCGCGACGAAGACCGGCAAGGCGCCGCGCCGCTGGCCCGACCACGCACCGGAACGCGCCAGGCACTGGCTGCTGGTGTTCGGCCTGTCGTCGATGGCGCTGGCCGCCATGCCCGTCCTCGGTCTCGCGGTCGGCGGCACGTTCATCGCCTGGTGGGTCCGCGAGGAGACCACCATCGGCGCCGCCGCGCTGCGCGGCTTCGCGATCCTGCCGGTCGCGACCCTGCTCAGCCTCGGCGTGTACGCCGCGGCCACCGTGATCGCCGTGCGCCTGCTCGGGATCGGCCTGCGCGAGGGCTACCACCCGGTGCGCAGCCGGACCGGCTGGCAGGTGTGGGCGACCGAACGCCTGCTCGACTCGGCACGCACCTTCCTGTTCCCGCTCTACGCCAGCCTGCTCACCCCACTGTGGCTGCGCCTGCTCGGCGCGCGGATCGGCAAGAACGTCGAAGCCTCCACGGTGCTGTTGCTGCCCAAGTTCACCGTTGTCGCCGACGGCGCCTTCCTGGCCGACGACACCATGATCGCCAGTTACGAACTCGGCGGCGGCTGGCTGCGGATCGGCGAGGCCAAGGTCGGCAAGCGTGCCTTCCTCGGCAACTCCGGCATGACCGCGGTCGGGCGCCGGGTGCCCAAGAACGGCCTGGTCGCGGTGCTCTCGGCCGCGCCGAGCAAGGCCAAGGCCGGCTCGTCCTGGCTGGGCAGCCCGCCGGTGCGCCTGCGCCGTGCGGCCGAATCCAGCGACACCTCACGCACTTTCGATCCGCCGCTGCGGCTGAAGCTGGCGCGCGCCTTCGTCGAGACCTGCCGGTTGATCCCGGTGGTGGTGACCTTCGCCATCGGTCTCGGCGTGCTGTTCGTGCTTGCCCTGATCGCCCAGCACTCCGACTACCTCGTCGCCGCCCTGCTCTCCGGCCTGGTCCTGATGGCGGCGGGCGCGGTGGCAGGGGCTCTCGCGGTCGGCGCGAAGTGGTTGCTGGTCGGGCGGATTCGCGCCGTCGAGCACCCGCTGTGGAGCTCGTTCGTGTGGCGCAACGAGGTCTCCGACGCCTTCGTCGAGACCGTCGCCGCACCCTGGTTCGCGCGCGCGGCGACGGGTACACCCGTGATGAATCTGTGGCTTCGCGGACTCGGTGCCAAGATCGGCCGCGGGGTATGGTGCGAGTCCTATTGGCTACCGGAGGCGGACCTCGTGACACTCGGTGACGGCGCGACCGTGGAACGCGGCTGTGTGGTGCAGACCCATCTGTTCCACGACCGCATCATGTCCATGGACACGGTGACGCTGGACGCGGGCGCCACCCTCGGCCCGCACTGTGTCGCCCTGCCCGCCGCCCACATCGGCGCGGGCGCCACCATCGGACCGGCGTCGCTGGTGATGCGCGGCGACGTGGTTCCGCCGTCGACCCGCTGGTGGGGCAACCCCATCTCACCGTGGACCGGCACCGCCTCGATGTCGGAGTCGAGGCAGCGCGGAGCCGCCTGATGCGGAGCAAGTTCTACGAGGATCCGATCGATACCTACCTGCCGCAGAACGGCAATCGCGGCTACCGCGTGTCCAGGTACGAGCTGGAGCTGAGCTACAAGCCCGCCAGCAACCGGCTGACCGGGCGCGCGGTGATCATCGCGGTCACCACCACGGTGCGGGCCTGGTTCACGCTCGATCTGTCGCAGGCGCTGACGGTGTCGAAGGTGTTCGTCAACGGGGCCAAGGCCGCGAAGTTCAGCCATCAGCAGAGCAAGCTCGCGGTCACCCCGCAGCAGAAGATCCCCGCGGGCGGTGTCCTGGAGATCACCGTCCACTACTCGGGTACTCCCAAACCGGTGCGCGGGCCGTGGGGCGAGGTCGGCTGGGAGGAGCTCACCGAGGGCGCGCTCGTTGCCAGTCAGCCCAACGGCGCGGCCTCCTGGTTCCCGTGCGACGACCACCCGAGTTCCAAAGCGTCCTACCGGATCTCGATCACCACCGACAGCCCGTTCTACGCCGTCGCCAACGGCACCCTGATGCGCAAGCAGGCCAAGGCCAGCCAGACCACGTGGGTGTACGAGGCGCCGGAGCCGATGGCCTGCTACCTGGCGACGATCCAGATCGGCAACTACCGCAAGCACCGGATCGGCGCGCCCGGCGAGCCGGTGCCGATGCAGGCCGTCGTGCCACCGCGGCTGCGCGTGAACTTCGACCACGACTTCGCCCGCCAACCCGAGATGATGGCGCTGTTCACCGAGAAGTTCGGCCCGTACCCGTTCGAGAACTACACCGTGGTCGTCACCGACGACGAGCTCGACATCCCGATCGAGGCGCAGGGCATCTCGGTGTTCGGCGCCAATCACTGTGACGGCAAACGCGGTTCGGAACGGCTGGTCGCGCACGAGCTGGCCCACCAGTGGTTCGGCAACAGCCTGACCCTGAAGCAGTGGCGCGATATCTGGCTGCACGAGGGCTTCGCCTGCTACGCCGAGTGGATCTGGTCGGAGGCCTCCGGTGGCCCGACCGCCGACCAGCTGGCCAGGGCGGCGCGGGCCAATCTGGCCCGCCAGCCGCAGGACATCATCGTCGGCGACCCTGGCCCCAAGGACATGTTCGACGACCGGGTCTACAAGCGCGGCGCGCTCACCCTGCACACATTGCGCCTGGAACTGCGCGACCATCTGTTCTTCGAACTGATCCGGGAATGGACCGCGCGCTATCGCCACGCCTCGGTCACCACCGAGGAATTCGTGGATCTGGCAGGCCATTACAGCGTGGCGCCGCTGCGCGGGCTGTTCGCGGTCTGGCTCGGTACCAAGCCATTGCCGCAGCTACCGCCGCTGGGCGGACAGGGACATCAGAACACCAGGTAACGCTGCGCGAGTTCCTCGACGAGGGGATCGTCGGACGGCACCATCTCGAGCGCCTCGAGGTCATCGGCTACGGAGATGCTGCGTGCGTCGTCACGCTCGGGGTCGGGGCCGTCCTCGGCGAGCTGGCGCAACAACTTCTGTCGGACTCGATCCTTCAGTGAATCGCGCATGCCTCCAGATTGCCCGCACAACGGCGCGGACACCAGTATCAGACGGGCGTGAGCCAGGTTCCCCACGGCGTGTTGCGCAAAACGGTATAGACAGCGAGCAGGCCGAAGAACGACCACACGATCACCGGGTTCAGCCCCGGCAGTCGCCAGCGTCGGCCACGCCGGGCGCGCACCAGCCAGTCGACGACGAACACCGCGAACGCGAGGACCAGCGGCACGACGAGCACATTGCTCTGCAGCGAATCGAGGATCCGGCCGTCGGTGAGATTGTGCATGGCCCGCATCCCGCCGCAGCCGGGGCAGTACACCCCGAACAGCGCGTAGACCGGGCACAGCCCGTAGGAACCCTCGACGTGCGGGTCGCGGAAGTGCAGCAGCGCCAGCGTGCCGACGCCGAGGCTGGCGGCGATCAGCGGCGGGGCCATCCGCTGCCACAACGGACGCGCCGGTTCCCGGTGCGGTGCGCCGGAGAATTCGGCCATGACGGGCGTGCTGTCCACGCTCCTACGGTAGCCGGGGCCGGTCGAGGCCGCCAGCACGCTCGCATCGCGGTGACTCGCTGTAATTTTCCGGCGATTTCGTGCGATTTCACAGTGTCTGCGCGTCCGGTAACCCAGTTCACAACAAATGGGACACTGTGACCCGCTAACACTAGCTAGCACCCGAGCTCGCACTGTACGGTGGCCTACGACACAAAGGAGTGCCGACATGCTTGCGAAGTCGATGATGACGGTAGGCGCACTGACAGCACAGTTCCGTGCCGGGCTGCGTACCCGCAGTTTCGCGACAGCGAAACTCAACACCCCCGCCGTCGAGCACCGGGTCGTCCCGGTGACCACCGCCGACGGCGCCGGCCTCAGGGTCCACGTCTACGGTCCCGACACCGCCCCCGCCCTGGTTCTCATCCACGGCTGGGCGTGCAGCATCGAATACTGGAACCCGCAGATCAGCGCCTTCGCTGGCGAGTACCGCGTGGTCAGCTACGACCAGCGCGGACACGGCGAGTCCACCCTCGGCACCGTCGCGCCCAGCGAGCACACCCTGGCCGACGACCTCGCCACCGTCCTGGACGCGACGCTGCACCCGGGCGAGAAGGCCGTCCTGGCCGGGCACAGCATGGGTGGTCTGACCATCCAGGCCTGGGCCAAGCACCACCCCGAGCAGGTATCCGAGCGCGCCGCCGCCGTGCTGCTCGCCAACACCGCCAACGGCGGCATCCGCGAGGAAACCGATCTGCTGCCGCTGTTGAACAAGCAGCTCACCCTCGCCGAATACCCGGTCACCTTCCTCGGCGCTCCGATCCGGATGCCGCAGCCGGTCAGCGAGTCGCTGCTGTTCGCGCCGCTGCCGATCCCCGGCGGCTGGTTCACCGAGCAGGTGTTCCGCAACCGCATCATGACCCCGGAGGCCTCCGACGACGAGGTCGAATTCGCGGTCGGCATCATCCGCTCCTGCCGTCCGCTCGCCCGCGGCCGCCACGCCGCCGCGATGGCCGACATGGATCTGTCGGAAGGCACCGCCAACCTGACCGTGCCGACGACCGTGATCGCGGGCGCCCAGGACCGGTTGCTCCCGCAGCGCATGTCCCGCCCGATCGTCGACATCCTGCGCCGCACCGGCCACCTGGCCGATGTGCACGTGCTGCCGCACGGCCATCTCGGCAATATCGAGGACAGCGTCGCCTTCGACGCCATCCTGCACCAGATCCTGCTTTCCGCCACCAATTCTCGGGCCACCCGCCGCAACGTCGCCGCCCGCTGACCCGAGTCGGTTCTCCTGAGCCCGGTCAACGGCGATCGGCTCAGGAGCAACTCGAGGCCAGGCCCCCGACTACCCAGGTCGGGGGCCTTTCTCGTGCCTGGAGGGGCCCGTGGATCGGGTAGTCGACTACTCGGGACCTCGTTGATTCTTCGTGGAACAGTCGCAACCACGTTGATTCCGATGAGGAGGGTCCAATGGGTACACAAAAGCACAAAGGCGACGGCCACTACTCGGCGGCGGAGGCCGAGTCCGAGATAGACGCCCTCGTCGCTCCCCCCGCCGAGGACGCGGGCTGCGTCATCCCCTCGCTGCCGCCCCGGCTGTTGGAGCGCGCGGCAGAAGTCGCCTCGCGTCTCAATCCGGCGAATGCGCCACTCACGCAGAGCGCACCGACGGAAGGCGGCCTGCCGCAAGTGGCCGAGCTGGCGGTGCTGACTTCGAAGTACTGGGGCTTTCAGCGGCGCACGCTATCGGTCAGCTTCATGGAGGCAACTGGCGCCGACCTCAGGCAGCGCATTCTCAGCCACATGAACGCCTGGGGCATCGGCGTCACTTTCGCCCTGACGAACGGCACCGGCCAGGTGCGCATTTCCCGCGCCGGACAAGGCTATTGGTCCTATCTCGGAACGGACGTCCTACTGATCCCGACGAACCGCCCGACGATGAACCTGCAGGGGTTCACGATGAACACGAGGGAGTCCGAGTACAAGCGGGTCGTGCGCCATGAGACGGGCCACACACTCGGCTTCCCACATGAGCATCTGCGCCGCGCTCTGGTCAATCGGCTCGATGTCGCCAAGACGATCGCCTACTTCCGGGACACCTTCGGGTGGAGCGAGCAACAGACACGATCGAACGTCTTGACGCCGTTGGAAGAACGCTCGATCACAGCGACGCCCAACGCTGATCAGGATTCGATCATGTGCTACCAGTTGCCCGGCCAGATCACCACGGACGGGCAGCCGATTCGCGGCGGCTCGGACATCAACGCCACCGACTTCGCCTTCGCACGTGCCATCTATCCGAGGTTCGGGCCCATTTGGACCCAGGGCGCGGACTGGGGCGAGGGCGAGGACGTCAGCGTGGACTCTGCGCTCGAGCTGGCAGATGCCACGGCTGGTTGATCTCCGCGCAGGTCCGGTCGGGGAGAGGCTGGAGCTGGCGCCCGGTGACATCGTGCTGCTACCCGCCGCGGGAGCGCGGGTGACATCGGGCTCCGCGGTCGAGGTCGGCGTGTACCAGAACGCGACCCCGCTACCGAACGGACGTGCGCTCGCGCCCGAAGGCCCGCCGGACGTGGTGCTGCTCTCCGCGCTGACGCCCGGCACCTCGACGGTGCTGCTGATGACCGGCGACCCCTTTCATGGAGCGACGCCGCAGAACTTGTCGGTGATTGTGGAAGGTTTGACTCCCTGAACCAGTTCACCGGCAGTTCAGACCAGGCCCCCGACCATCAGGTCAGGGGCCTTCTCGTTTCTCATGGCAGCAGCAGACCCCAGTACAGCGCCCACAGCGTGAACCCGATACCGCCGCAGACCACCAGCGCCCAGCGGGTTCGCGCCCCCGTGCCCGCTCCGGCGAGCATCCGGTCCCGACGGACTACGACGAAGCCGAGCGCGACCACCGCGCACACCGCGATCAGCTGCAACGCCACCCAGGACAGGGTGCGCCCGAACAGCAACGGGCCGAACGAGGTCGCCCGGGTCGAGGCGACATAGAACAGCTGCGCGACCGTGCCGACAATGCCGATCCCCGCTGCCGCCACCAGAATTCGCGCGGGCAGGGCGTTCGGCAGGCGCCAGGCTCCGGCCACGCCGGTCAGCGCGCACCCGGCGAGGGCGAGCAGGGTTCCCGCCAGCAGTGCCAGCTGGGCGGCGGTCGACTCCCACCACGCCAGCGGGGTCAGGGGTGACACCGAATGCCCTTGCACCGCAGGTTCATCCGCCTGTCCGACAGCGGAGCCGGGCAGCCCGTTCACCCAATTGCCCATCAGCTGGGCGTAGCCGGGAGCCAGCTGCTCGCCCTTGTCGAATCCGTCGGTCGTCGTGAAGCCGCCGTGCTGGGCGTCCGGCAGGGTGCGCAGGGTGTAGTTCTTCTTGCCCGCGCGATCGAAGGTCTCCTGGAAGCCGCGCAGGCTGTCGCCCGGCGGAGTCAGCCGGTCCTTGTCACCCCAGATCGCGAGCACCGGTTGCTCGATCCGTGCCAGCACCGGCAGCGGATCGAAGTCGGCCTGCGCGAACTGACCCGCACCCGCGATCTGCCGGATTCCGTTGCGCGCCAGCAGCTCTATCATCGATCCGCGGACGCCCGCCGCCGCGAATCTGGTCTCGTTGGCCCAGGTCTGCTGTGCCGCGGGCGCGCCGGAGTTGGCGCCGATGGTGATCAGGAAAGCGACATCGGCCGAGCGCGAGGTGGCGAGCGGGGCGACCCAGCCGCCTTCCGAGAGCCCCCAGAGACCGACCTGCGCGGGGTTCACCTCGGGCCGATTCCGCAGTGCGGCGATGCCCGCCAGCGCGTCGTCGGCGAGCAGGGAGAAGTCGCGGTGGGCGGGCGTGTAGTCCTCGGTGCGCTTCTCGTAGTGCAGCGCGACGATGCCCTGCCGAGCCAGCGCCTCCGCGACCTGGGCGTATTGGGGGCTGCGGGCGGTGCCCGAGCCGTGGACGAGCACGACGCCAGGTCTGCCGGTGGCGCCGGCGGGTGCGTGGATCGTGCCGGTTGTCGTCGTCCCGTCGGAGCGGGTGAAGGTGATGTCGGTAGTGGTGAGATCGTTCGCGTGCGCGAGCGGGGCGCCGATCAGCACTGCGGCGAATACGCTGGTGGCCAGGACAATTCGAAGAAGCATGATCTACTCGCTGTTCATCCCCGGCGCCGGGAAGGCGATGAATCGGGTGAGTACCCGGCGCGCCCCCGGCCTGCCCTCGGCGTGCGTGGCCTGGAAGCGTTTGAGCAGTGCGAGATAGTCCTCGCAGAAGGCGTCGAGTTCCTCCCGGGTCGCGTAGATCGCGCCGCGCGAGAACGGCATCACGTCGGCCCATTCCCCCAGCTCGGCGCGCTCGGCCCGGTATCGCTGGAACATCTCGACGTCATCGGTGATGTGCTGCGCGACAAGACCTTCCAGCAGCTCACGCATCTCCGGCGACTGATCCTTGTCCATCCGGTACCGCAGATCGTTCGGCGGCGACCGCCACCACCGCTCCTTCCCCTTGGCCAGCTCGGGCGCCTCCTCGATGAACCCGTGCTCGGCGAGCTGGCGCAGGTGATAACTGGTCGCACCGGTGTTCTGCCCCAGCTGGGCACCCAGCGCCGTCGCCGTCGCCGGGCCCTTCTCGGCGAGTGCGCGCAGGATGCGCTGCCGGAGTGGATGCGCGAGCGCGCGGAGAGCGGCGGGATCGGTGATCTCCCTGGGCGGTACCTCGTCGGCCATACTTGCACAGTACCCTTTGCAAACAAATCTATGCAAAGACAATTGTGCAACTTTCGGCGGCAATGCCGGAGCCCGCTATAGCAAAAGGCCCTTCCCGGAATCCCGGAAAGGGCCTGTCACGTTGTTGCCGGCTCCACTACCTGGCGGCGACCATCGACCAGCTGTAGTAATTAGCGATGCTGCGAGGCGCCACCGTCGCCACCGGCGTCCCCGTGCAGTCCGGTGTCGAGAACACCAGAAGCGTTCGGTCGCTTCGATTCTCGTAGGTCACCTCGCGCGGGAAACCACTCGCCCAGCATCGGTCCAGGTTCTCGATCATCCCCGTACCGTCGATGATCGCCCATTGACCCTCCGACGACCCGGTCGGCAGCGGCATCGACGACCCGGAAGGCACCGGAAGAGGAAAGGCAGCGGCCGAGGGGGCACCAACTACCGCAGCGGCGATGGCCACAGCACCGACGAAAGACATGCTTCCACGCTTCATGAACCCGATGCTACAAAGATTCGCGAACACTGTCGTCCCCCAGAACTACCGTCACGGCCACGCAGGCATCTACTCCCCGCGAGACCGTCTGGCCCCTCCTCGGCGGCCCCCGCACAGAGCAAAGGCCCCTCCCGGAATCCGGAAAGGGCCTTTGACCTTGGAGCCGCCTGGGGGAATCGAACCCCCGACCTTTTCATTACGGATATGACCGACTACCAGAGGCAACCCAAGCCCACAACCGACAACCCATAAATGGTCCCTCACCTGGCAAAACAGGCAGGTTTGACAACCATTGACAACTAGGACATACGTTCGACAACGGCGCACAGCAGGCGAATAAGTTGGGAGATAGTTGGGGGACCAACGCCCACCCGATCGGCGTGTCAAAGAGTAGACGCGCCGCAACTTGGGGCGTGTAGCTATCGATGAGCAACAGAGCTGTGGGGCAAACCCCGGAGGGGCGCGGCAGCCCGATTCGCCGGTGAGGGTGTGAGGAAGCGCCGATTACGTATCCGAGAGCGGTAGTCGTCGGTTCGACGCTTCCCCACTGCTCGGACACTACGTGTTCGGCACCGCGCGATGCCCGGGAGATACACAATCCATACGGGCATGACCAGCCGCTGAGTTTCGCGTCGTCCGGGTGTCCCCCGTAGCGCAGCGGAGGGGGCACCCTGGGGCGGCGCGTTCGCGCTCTTGATGTTGTAGAGAGAAATTCGGCAAAGCTTCTCACCTGATACGTACAAACTACTCAGCTGGGTTACCGGCTACTCTTTCTTTTTCTGTTCATCTCCGGGGGACCCAGCTCCTCCATTCCTGGATTCCCCTCCCTCTCAACAACCCATCGCCAAAGCTGCCCAGAACCTTCTCACCACACCAAGGAATGCACACACTCATGCGTGAAGCGACTGGGTGGTTCCATCGGTGAATCGCGATGCCTATCGGTGACTTCTGACATCACCTGGACTGGGGGCGGTGAGATCGCTGCGCACCCGTACCGTCTCGGCGTGTGAGTGAGGTAGTCGAGGAGCCGACAGGATCGTCGGCCGTGGCACGGCGTGACGCGCTGCTGTTGGTCTTCGCCAGCGGCGCGGTGATCGGGGTATTGGGCGGGCTGATCGGGCTCGGGGGCGCGGAGTTCCGGCTGCCTCTACTGATCGGGTTGTTCGGGTTCGCGGCCCTGCACGCGGTGATCCTGAACAAATCGATGAGCCTGATCGTGGTCCTGACGGCACTCCCGGCGCGGCTGATCGCTTTGCCCTACAACGAGATCAGTCAGCATTGGACTATCGCGGCAAACCTGCTCGCGGGCAGCCTAGTCGGTGCCTGGCTCGGTGCGAGTTGGGCCACGCGCATGCATTCCCGCACCCTGTACCGGGTTTTGGCCCTGCTCCTTGTCCTGATCGCTGCGGCTTTGTCGGTGACCCACCTCGGCCATGTCGGCACGCTGGAATTACCGACCGTGGCGCGGATCTGTGTCGCGGTGGTCGCGGGCGTCGGGATCGGGATCGTGGCCGCGCTGATGGGTGTCGCGGGCGGGGAACTGTTGATCCCGACGATCGTGCTGCTGTTCGGTGTCGATATCAAGGTCGCGGGTAGCCTGTCGCTGATGGTGTCGTTGCCGACCATGCTGGTCGCGTTCGCTCGCTACAGCCGCGATGCCAGCTTCCAAGTCCTGCGGGCCAATACCCGTTTCGTGTTCGTCATGGCCGCCGGATCGATCGCGGGAACCATCGCCGGTGGCTTGTTGCTCGGTGTCGTGCCCAGCGCCGCGCTCATCCCGATACTCACCGCGCTCCTGCTCATCTCCTCGGTCAAGGTGTGGCGCCATCAGTAGACAGTGATGTCAGGAGTCGCCAGCACAACCAAACTGTGTACGCCTTTCGGCCCGGTGTCGTTGGCCGATCGCGGCATAGGCGGCCAGGTCCCACACGGCGGGGTGTAGTGGCTCGGTGGCCTGGTCATAGCGACTGGAGCCAAGGAGTTCGGGTCGCCACTGGTGCGGGGCGACCAGACCGGGGGTGTGCAGGTGGTAGCCGGTGAGCATCGCGGCAATATCGTCGTAGGTGCGTGGGTAGTAATCGATTCCGGCCGCGCGCAGGGTTCGCGCAGCGGAGTCGATGTGGTGGCCGTGGATGTCGGCGGTGACATGGGTCAGCACCAGCCACATTCCCGCCGGTAGTGCGTGGGTCAATGCCGCGACTATCGCCGGGGCGTCATCGATCAATTCCGCGGTGCCGGACAGACACAGCGCGATCGGTGCGGACATGTCGAACTGGGCGGTGATGGCGTCGAGAACGGCGGTGGTGTCGGTGAGGTCGATCTCGGCGGTGTAGACGGTTTGTGCGGTCATCAGGGCGCGTGCGTGGACGGCTACGAGTCGGTCGTTGTCGATGTAGAGCGTGCGGGCGGTGTCGGTGCGCTCGGCGGCGATGTCGTGAATGTTGGGTGGGTGAGGGAACCCGCACCCGAGTTCCACGAATTGTGTGACCTGGTGGTGGTCGATGAGATATCCGACCGCGCGACGGGCGAACCGACGTGATTCGGTGATCGCGGGGGCGATCTTGCTCCGGGTGAGTGTCTCGGCAATCACGCGGTCGTTGCTGTAGTAGTCCTTGCCACCGAGCACGGCGGTGAGGACGCGCGCGGCGTTGGGGCTGGACTGGTCAAGAACGGTGTAGTTTTCGGGGCCTGGGCCGCTCACGTGGTGTCGCGCCCTCTCTGGTGTTGTTTGTGGTGTAAATCGTTGTGGTGCAACGGAATCAGCCCTCAAGGCCCCCGAGGCGGTCGTACCCGGCATCGAGGTTGCTGGCGGCTTCGATGCCTTTGTCGGTGATCACGAACTTGCGGTCGGTGCCTATGACGACGTAGCCGTTGCTCCGGTTGGTCGACAAGGAAGGTTCGGGGCCCCGGAAATCGTCGGGAAACGACTCCGGGGCCGCCCCCGCGCAGCGGGCCGGTAGGGCACTGGGAGGCCGACCGGGGCGCATCGCATCGAGGGCATTCAGCTGGTCGGGGAACGTGCGGTGTTCGCACGGTCAGGGCTGGAGGTACAGCCGTTCGTTGGGGAGCCTCGACAGTCCCGCGCAGTGGCTGGGATCGACGGTGACGGTGCCGGGTCGGCGGGCGGTCACCTCGCACACGAACACCAACGCGGCCGTCAGGCAGGCGACGAAATCCATTCGCACACTGGTGAATTGGACTGTGAGATGAATGTCGGGTTCCTCGGGGCGTGGGGACCCGCCGCCGTGGTTCATCGGGGGTACTGGCCCGGTAAGCACGCCCGTGCGCACTCGAGGACAACCGAACCGGAGGGCTGGAATGCGCTGATCGCCGGGGATACCCATGTGCGGACCATCACCGCGTCCGGCACCGGGGAGGGCAACCCGATATCGCCGTCACGGATCACCACCACCCGCGCCCGCCGCAACCGGGCGACCTCGGCAGGGTCACCGATCGGGCGGATATCCGGCCTGATCAAAAATGTCCACATGTCGGCGCGGGGGTGACCGATGATCGGCAGTGGCGCGACCCCCCGCACATCGAGGGTGTTTTTGACCCGCTGTGCCAGACCGGTGGGCATCATGACCGCACCAACCCGCCCCGCCTTCATCGTGATCCGCCCAGTTTGGGGGTCGATCACGGTAGGCAGGCGGCAGGTGCGTCGGTAGAACTCGCACCGGGATTCGGGGGTTTCGGTGTAGGCCGTGGGCGATGTGCTGGTCTGTGTCATCGGGACTCCTCGGGCAACCCGGTCCGCGTAGCCGTCGTGTCAACCGTTGGCGAATTGGGCGTGGTGGTGATGAAACCGGCTTCGCGCATGGCGTCGAGTGCTCGAGTGAGGTCGGCAAAGGTGTGTTCGAGTGTGACGGGAATGGGGTCAGTCATCGCGCGGCCTGCCTTGTTGAGCGGCGTTCTCCCGCTGTGATCTGCCACTCCGCACGGCGGTTCCGGAAGGCGTCGCCGCTGCGACGCAACGAGTGCAGCGCCCGCGTTACACGCCAGGCCGGGAGGTTCACATTGTGTGCGATTGTGTCGGCGGTGAGCAGTCCGCCCGATTCGAGGAGGGCGAGAACGTCAGCTTTGAGGTTGGTTGTCATCGGTCACCCCAGTTGGCTTCGTATCGGGCGTTGGGAACCGGATCTGTAGGCCGCACCGTTGCTTGCCTGGGTCAATAGTTGCGCTCAGTGACCTTGCCGACGAGTGGCATTCGTAGTGGCACGCGTACGCACAGTGAGGAATCAGGGCATGATTGGCTCATGCACACGGGGAAGCTGATTCGCGACCTTCGGCAGGCGCGCGGGTGGTCCCAGGGGCGACTGGCAGACGAGTTGAGTGAGCGCTCCGGGCAGACGATTGGCCGCGAGTACATCTCCCGTCGCTGGGAGTCTTGCAAAAGCGAGCCTTCGCCGTTTTGGATGCGGCACCTTGCTGGCGTGCTTGATGTGCCACTAGCCGTATTGGAGGCCGACGTGAATCGCAGACATTTCCTTACTACGCTGGCCGCCACGACCGTGGCACCTGTTGTGGCATCGGACCTGTTGGCAGAGGGGTTCTCGGCTCGGCTGCAAGGCGCGGGGCCGTCTGTGGAGCAGTGGGCACACACGCTCGTCGGATATGGGGCCGACTACATGACCTCTGGAGCTGGTGAGATTCAACAGCGGGTGGCCGTGGACCTTGCGGTGATACAGCAGCAGTGCGACACCCCCCGAATGTGGGCGCACGCTGCGAGGTTGATGACCCTGTTCGCCAAAACGTTTCCGGGGTCTGACGGTTCCAAAGCTGTGACGTGGTATCGGATGGCGGCCGACTCAGCCGATCGTTCTGGAGATGTTGATACTCGTGTGTGGGTGCGGGGCCGCGCAGCGATTGCGCTTGGCTACGAGGGTGCATCGCTGCCAGTCGCAACCATGTTCGCTGATCAAGCGCTCGCGATTTCGGACCGTCCGTCCCTGGGCAGGGTGAATGCGTTGTACGGCAAGGCTCATGCCGCCGCGATCACTGGCGACGAGGCCACGGCGCGAGCTCTGGACACCGAAGGCCGAAGGATATTCGACATCGCAGGGTCTGGTGATTCGGAGGCTTCGGATTACGCCGTGCCATATTGGCGACTGGGGGTCTTCCGGTCACTGCTGCGGGCGAGGCTCGGGGACGAATCTGAAGCTGTGGAGGCGCAAGACGAGGCCCGGCGCTGGCTCCCGCCAACGCTGCCACGGTTCGCTACGCACCTCGAAATGCATCGAGGTCTAATGCTCGTGCGTGCCGGAGACCGAGAGATCGGTGAGAACTATGCGCGTGCCGCGCTTGATGCGCTTCCTCCGGAGAAGCATTCACTGACGCTTCGTATGCTCATGGACGAGATTTCTCGCTAGGTCTCATCGTTTCCTTTCGCGATCCACTCCGCAACCCCGGTTACCTTATGATTCAGGGGCTTTCGTGTGCAGGCGGACGATATGTCGGCACATGAGGAACGAGCCTGCATCGGCCGCCTTATCCACGCGGGCACAGGTTAAACCGATCATTTTTGACGTGTCAAAATTGGATCAGCTAAGGGCCTTGACCGAGACGGGTCCGTATGCATCTTCGATAGGGAATTCTGCTCTCCGCGCGCATGTTTCGGTGGTCGCGTAATAGAGTGGCTACTCTTGCACGTTTCGCCCGAAAACTTTTTGACGCAATTTTCGGTACCGACGCAGATCCCAATCTGATTGTCTACCAATACATTTGACATCTTCTAACCGTTGAACAGTCAAACCGGAGCACTGGAGCACACCCGATGCGGGCTTGACCGGGGCGAATGGGTCTGGATGATGGTAGTAGGCGTGATTCGCCGCGAAGGTTGGGGGCAACCTGACGAATCGCGCCGACTCGCTCTGAACGTGTTAGCTGGGAACACGGGCAGAGCAGCGCGACCCTGAATTGGGGTGGCGTTTCGTTTCGGCCGTCGTGCCATTCTCCCGGTGCCTCGGCCTCTGACTAGACAGAGAGGCCCTGATGATCAACCAGACTCCGAGTTGCTGATTCGCGGCTGCCCCCTCGTGCGACCGAGGGGACAGCCTGAACGAAACAAACTCACGCGGGACAACGGGCCACTAACCCACCGCGAGAGTCCCCATTCCATCCACGCAGAGACGGGCTCTGCCATGTCCAGAGTAGTCGAAAATTGGCTGTGGTACCGCCCCGTCGCGTGTTTTGACCCTGAAAGAGGGTGGCCGTGATGGTCCAAAAAGACGCCAACGAGACGCCGGAGTTCCGGCGAAACTTCCGATTCCACCCGGCATTCGCCGACTTCTACGCCCGTGGATTGTACCAGGTGGGACCGGTCATACCGGACACCGAATACACCGGTGATCCGTTGCGGCCCGGACCGCAACGCCGTGATCCGGTGACTCACGAACTGGTTTGGAAGATCGCGGTTCTCGATCCGGCGGAGAAGCATCCGCGCCGTAAGGCGTATGAGGTGATGTTGCTGTCCAACTCTGAGCCGGTGCCGACAACCGGGGAGATCGGACCGGATATGCGTCCGATCGAGCTGACCGGGTTGATCGTCACACCGCGTGTGGCCGGACAAGGTGAGTTCAAGTACCTGAGCTGGGTTGTTCGGGCCACTGGGTACGCCCCAGGGCCGCGCACCCCGTCTGGTCCGGCCAAGTCCGGCGACTGATCACACCTCACCTCTAGACGGTGCGGCGGTATCTGGTTCCGGCCGGTTACCGCCGCACCGCTTCGGACCTTACCTGCGCCTTCTTGCGCGGCAATGGCGACTATTCGACAGGACAAATCGTGATGGCTCGTTCTGATGACTTCTACCGAAACCAACAACCGTCCACGGCCGGTGATCAACTCGGCCTGGACCTGATGCAACTTTTCGAGAAATCGCTGATGCTCGGACTACGAATAATGTTGTGGGCGTTGATATTTCCCATATTGTCGGTGCCGATCGCGGGCGCGGTGGCTGCCGGGTACTGGTGGGGGTGGCCGGTCGGTGTCGCGGTCGGTGTGGTCGCGGTCGCGGTGTGGGGGGTGTGGGCGTGGGCGTGGCCGGTGTCGTGGCAACGCTGGGTGAGTGGGCGGATACGGACTAAACATCGGGTGTGGTGGACCTACCGCCGTCGCTGGTCGGAAATTGCTGCCATGCACGGGCTTTCCAGCGTGCTCGATACCGAGGTGAAAACCCCGTATCTGGTCGCGGTGCAGCCCGGCCCGGCGGCCGACATCCTCGAAATCAAGATGCTCGACGGTCAGACGCGCGAGGAGTGGGCACAACAAGCCGACGCGCTACGTCATGCCTTCGGCGCGATTGGGGTCCGGATACGGCTGTTCAAACCGGGTTGGATACGGCTCGAGGTCGTGCACCGCGACATCCTCGCCGACCCGATCCCGTTGCCGCGCGCCGATCCGAAGACGGTCGACCTGCACGCGTTGCCGGTCGGCATGACCGAGCTGGGGCAACCGTGGACGGTGCGCCTTCTCGGCAATCAGGTGATGGTGGCCGGTGCCACCGGATCGGGCAAAGGGTCGGTGGCGTGGTCGCTGCTGGCCGCGTTGGGTCCAGCGATCCGTGACGGGTCGGTGGTGGTGTGGGTCATCGATCCCAAAGGCGGACTCGAATTCGGTTACGCCCGTGACTGGTTCGCGCGTTTCGCCGCGTCGAGTGGAACCGAAGCGCTTGCGATTCTCGAGGACGCGGTGAAGCTGGTTCAGTCGCGGGGCGAGAAGTACATGTCTGCTCGGGCGCGCACGATCACTCCGTCTGTGGATGAGCCGTTGGTGTTGCTGTTGGTCGATGAGGCGGCGAGCTTGACCGCCTACTACTCCGATCGCAAGATCCGTGACGCGATCACTCGGTGCCTGGGGGTGATCTTGACCCAGTCCCGCGCGGTCGCGGTGCCGGTGGTCGGATGCTTGCAGGACCCCAGCAAAGAAGTTCTCGAGTTGCGCCAGCTCTTCCCCTATCGGGTGGGGTTGCGGCTGCGTGAGCACACCCAACCCGACATGGTGTTCGGCAAGGGCGGGCGCGACCGGGGCGCGCTGTGTGACGAGATCCCCGAGAACATGCCCGGTGTCGGGTTTGTCGAACACGAGACCTCGACCGAGATCACTCGTGTGCGCGCCTACTGGGCCACCGATGACGATATCGATTGGATCATGACGACGTTCCCTCCGCTGCCGCGCGACCAAGACGGAAAACCGTTGCGCACCAAGCGATTCGGGACCGGTGACGGGTGGGCCGAGTTGTGACCGGGAACGACGCACGGTTGGTCCTGGACCAGGGCCGCGCCGAGGAGGCCGAATCGGGGCTACGGCTGCGGATGCCCTCGTTCGACGCTGTAGCGATCGCAGCGGCCGAACAGCACGGGGTGTGTGTGCGGCCCATGGTCCTCGAACGCACCGACACCCAGACCGGGGCGCGGGAGCTGGTGCCGGTGCCGTGTGGGCACACCCTCGAGGTGGTGTGTGGTCCGTGCGCACGCCAAGCCAAACGGGTTCGCGCCCAGCAGTGCCGGGTGGGTTGGCATCTGGATCGTGAGCCCGAGATTCCGCGTGCGAGACCATCGTTGGATCACGTGTCGTTGATGGTGTACCGGGCTGATCTGATGGCGACGCTTTCCGAAGGGGTCGACCATGAAGCCGCGGAGCTGGTCGCCGAAATCGGATGGGCCGACAACCAACTCACAGCGCTCGGCACCGCCGGGAAACCGCCGGCTGATTCGGAAGGCACCGATGCCGGCTGCGATCCCGCCGACAGCGACGACAGCGACACCGACTCTGGCACCGGGGCGGGGCGGGGTCGCTCGACTCGTCGCCGACAAGACATCCCCGATCTGCCGCGCCTGCCTGTCGATGACCGCACGATCGGTGGTGCCAACGCTGACGGGTCCGCGCGGGCGTCGATGTTCGTCACGGTCACGATGGACTCCTACGGCAGGGTCCATCGCGAGGACTCCACTCCGATCGATCCGGAGGGCTACGACTACGCGCGTGCGGCTTGGGATGCGATCTGGTGCGCACGGTTGTTCTCGCGGTGGATACAGAACCTGCGCCGTGCGATCGGCTGGAACATCCAGTACTTCGGGGTGGTCGAACCGCAGAAACGGGGTGCGCCACACCTGCACATCGCCCTACGCGGCCTGGTCGATATCGACCTGATCCGGCGCGTCACCGAAGCGACCTATCACCAGGTGTGGTGGCCGCGCCCGAAACACCTGCTCTACGGCGGTACTCATCTACCGGTGTGGGACCGCGAGCAGGAGACCTTTGTCGACCCGACCAGCCGAATGGCGCTGCAATCCTGGGACGAAGCGATGGAATCGACCTGGGCTGAGGACGCGCAACCGGCGCATGTGGCGCGCTTCGGGCGGAAGGTGGACGCGCGCCGGTTGGTCGGCGGTTCCGAGAAGGCCGAACGCGGGATCGGGTACCTGTGCAAGTACCTGACCAAATCGGTGTCCGACATCCTGGAAGCGAAAACCGCTCGGCAACGGGGCCACTACGCCCGGCTACACGCGACGCTGCGCCAGACTCCGTGCTCGGAGCGGTGTTCGGTGTGGTTGCTCTACGGCATCGTCCCCAAAGGCGCGACAGCCCGTACCCGGCCTGGGCAGTGCAAGGGACGCGCCCATCGCCGCGAAAACCTCGGCTTGCCCGGTAATCGGGTGTTGACCTCGGAAAAGTGGACAGGCAAGACGATCGGGGACCACAAGGCCGATCGGATGGAGTTCGTGCGAGCGACCCTGGCCGCTGTCGGCATCGACAAGCCACGCCCGGACCTGCGCCGCTACACATGGTCCAAGGTCAGTCCGGGTACCCGGATTCCTCAACGTGGGTTCCTGCTGCTCAAAGCTGTTGCCCAACGGCGGGAATGGCGCGCGGAGTACGACCGGGCAGCCCTCGCGGTCGGGCTGCCACCTCCCCCTATTGCGAACAATCCTCCTCACATTCAGCAAACTATCAGCAATAATTCTGCTGTTGACCAGCAAGGAGACGGCCGTGTCTGCTGATCCGGCACCGCTGATGCCACCGGTTCGGCGGTGGGTGCCGACCAAGGATGCCGCCGCGCACATCTGCATTCACCCGGAAGTCTTGCGGCGGTGGGCTCGTGAGCCGGAGAAGCATCCGTGGCTTCCTCGGCCGAAGAGAATCGGAAAGGGGTTCCGTTGGGATCTAGACGCTTTGGACGCAGCGCTGGAGGGCCTAGAGGGCTGAGTATCGGCGGGTGGGCGTGAGTCGCGGCCGTCCTGCTCGCCCCCTGGGTGTCGCCGGTAAACCGATGCTGACGGAGTTGTCGCCTGGACGTTGGTCCGCGCGGGTTCTCGTGCGCGACGCTTCGGGGAAACGTCGGGATCTCGCCCGCGTCTCCCCTCTCAAGGTGGACAGGCGGGGCCGAGAGGTGCCAGACCGCACCGGCCAGCGCGCGCTAGATGCGGTGCTGGCCGCTGCGTCTGCCATCCGTATCGATCTGGGTGGCGAGCTGTCATCGTCGACGAGTGTTCGGCAACTGTGGGACATCTACCGAAACCACTTGGTGGAGCAGGGTCGCGTGGGTAGAACACTCGAGCGGTACGACGACGTGGCGAAAATGTTCAACACGTCGTTCGGCGGGCGCGGTCTGCTCGAGGTCAGGACCTCGGCAGTTGAAGCGTTCTTGGCAGAGGTCGGCCACGCCAGGGGGCCGGGCACGATGAAAATTGCGCGCAACGTCTTGTCCGGCATGTTCCGCTACGCGGTTCGCAAGGATGCGATGCCGATCAATCCGGTGCGTGAGTCACAGATGCCCAAGAACATCGAGGCCAAGGGCCGTACAGGGGGCGCGGGTGACCTGAGCGTGGAGGAGCTGAGGTTCATCCTTGCGGCGGTGCGCACGTCTGTCCTGCCTTGCCCGCGCAAGCTGTCGAAGGCTGAGCGGAATCGTGCGGTACCGGTCAAGGCTTACACCCCGCCGACAGTGGCCGAGTACTGCGAAAGCGCGGACCTGGCCGACCTGGTGACCTTGCTAGCCGGGTCGGCCCTTCGCCGTTCTCAGGCACTGGGGTTGTTGTGGTCTGACATCGACATAGATGGCCGGACGCTGCGCACGACGGGGAAGATTGCGCGCGTCCCTGGACAGGGTCTTGTGCGGGAAGAGAACGCCGCCGCCGCGAGCTCGAAGAACCGGGGCGGCAAGATCGCCCTGCCACCCTTCGCGGTCGAGATGCTCAAACGGCGCAAGGCAGTTCTCGCGGCTCGCCGGTTGGCTTCGCCGCCTGATCCTGATGCCGATGCATTGGATCTGGTGTTTCCCTCGGCGGTGTGGACGATGCGAGATCCCCAGAATGTTGGGGCCGAGTGGAGAAGGGTCCGCGAGGCGCTCGGC
The DNA here is from genome assembly GCF_042728775.1 of Nocardia sp. NPDC060259. Classification (NCBI taxonomy): domain Bacteria; kingdom Bacillati; phylum Actinomycetota; class Actinomycetes; order Mycobacteriales; family Nocardiaceae; genus Nocardia; species Nocardia sp. NPDC060259. The sequence goes on along the minus strand of NZ_JBHXAY010000041.1, from coordinate 23,599 downwards.
ATTCCGGATGACATCGTTCCGCACAGCTTCCGCCACGCGGTCGCGACCATCCTCGATGATGCCGGGCTGTCGGCCCGTGTCACCGCTGACGTGCTCGGGCATGTTGATCCGGCGATGACTCAGCGGCACTACATGGCACGTGGGCGAACTCACGAAGCGGCTGCCGACGTGCTGCATCGCGCGGTGTCCGGCGACGACAATTAGTTGGGAAATAGTTGGGAAAACAGGTCAGGGCGGGTACCGGGATTCTTCCCCGCACCCGCCCTGACCTGGTGTTATGGAGCCGCCTGGGGGAATCGAACCCCCGACCTTTTCATTACGAGTGAAGCGCTCTACCGACTGAGCTAAGGCGGCGTGCCGTCAGGCGACGCGAGTCTATCGCGGGAATGGGCAGAACGCGAAAACGGGTGGTCAGGTGGACCGGGCGGCGATCAGGGTGGCGACCATGGCGGCGACGGCGAAGCGGGGTTTCACGTTGAGGTCCAGTGCTTCCCGGCATTCCAGGACGGCGTCGATGCTGCGGAGCAGGCCCTCGGGGCGGACATTGGACGCGAGTTCGGTGATCTCGTCGGCCATGTCGGGGTGGGTGAGGGTGATGGTGGCGCCGCGGCCGGCGAAGCGCATCGCGAGGGCGTCGCGGTACATGCCTGCGACGTCGATGAGGGCGCGGTCGAGCGCGTCGCGGCCGGTGCGGGTGGCGCGGGACTTCTGGCGGCGTTCGAGGTCTTTGAGCACGCCCGCCGAGCCGCGGGTGGCCGAAGCCGCGCCCTTGCCGGTGCCGCCTGCGCCGAGGGCGGTGGCGAGTTCGTCGCGTTCGCGGTCGTCGCGTTCGGCGCTCATCAGTTTGGCTTCGTCGTCGGCGGATTTCACCAGCTCGTCGGCGGCGGCGTAGGCGGCACCGGGCCGTTCCGTCGCGCTGACCAGGGCGAGTGCGCGCTGACGTCGCTTGCGCGCGTCCTCGTCGGTGGCCAGGCGACGCGCGCGGCCGACGTGGCCGCCGCTCACCGCGGCCGCCCAGTCGGCGGTTTTCGGGTCGAGCTGGTCGCGCTCGCGCAGCACCTGCGCGATGGCGGGGACGGTGGGTGTCACCAGGTGCACGTGCCTGCACCTGGAACGCAGAGTGACGGAGATGTCTTCGGGGTCGACCGTCGGCGCGCACAGCAGGAACACGGTGCGGTCCGGCGGCTCCTCGACCACCTTGAGCAGGGCGTTGGCCGCGCCCTCGGTGAGCCGGTCGGCGTCCTCGACCACCACGATCTGCCAGCGGCCGGTACTCGGCCGCCGGGAAGCGATCTGCACGATCGCGCGCATTTCCTTGGTGCTGATGCTCAGCCCCTCGGGGATGATCCGGCGCACATCGCCGTGCGTACCCGCCATCGTGGTGGTGCAGGCGTGGCACCGACCGCAGCCGACGATGTCGGGGTCGGTGCATTGCAGGGCGGCGGCGAAGCAGAGCGCCGCGACGGACCGACCGGAACCGGGTGGACCAGTGAACAGCCACGAATGCGTCATCGCCCCGGTGACGACGCCGGCCCGCGCCGCCGTGGCGGCAGCGGTCAGCTCGGTCTCGACCACGTCCTGGCCGACCAGTCGATCGAAGACACCTGCCACGGGAGACACCCTAGCCGCGCACTACGACAGCCTTGTCTGACGGGTTGGGCCACCGACCCGGGCGAAGTACTCACCCGGCTGCCCCGACGCCTACGCGCTCGACGAGCCGCGCCGCCACCACCCGACAGATCCCATCGGCCACCGGGCCGAACGTTCGCTATCCCGCCGATCGGTCGAAATCCGGACCATCGGAGCCTTCAGTGAATGCTCAGCGCATGCCGACGAGGCCGGTCGTCAGTCCTCGTCGCCGCCAACGCTTTTCGCTGCTGCCTTCTTCGCCGGAGCCTTCTTGGCCGGAGCCTTCTTCGCTGCGGTCTTCTTGGCAGCCGTCTTCGTGGCCGTCTTGGTCGCCGTCGACTTGGCCGCCGTCTTCTTCGCCGGCGCCTTCTTGGCCGCCTTCTTCGCGGGCGTCTTCTTCGCCGCCTTCTTCACCGGCCCACGTGCCCGGCGATCGGCCAGCAGCTCGGAGGCACGCTCGTCGGTGATCGACTCGACCTCGTCGCCCTTACGCAGGCTCGCGTTGGTCTCACCGTCGGTGACGTACGGACCGAACCGGCCGTCCTTGATCACCATCGGCTTGTTCGTGGCCGAGTCGTTGCCCAGCTCGCGCAGCGGAGCCGCGCTGGCCGCCTGCCGCCCACGCCGCTTCGGCTCGGCGTAGAGCTTGAGCGCCTCGTCGAGGGTGACGGTGAACAACTGGTCTTCGGTCGCCAGCGACCGGGAGTCGGTGCCCTTCTTCAGGTACGGGCCGTAGCGGCCGTTCTGCGCGGTGATCTCCTCGCCCGAGGCCGGGTCGTTGCCGACCACGCGGGGCAGCGACAGCAGCTTGAGCGCGTCGTCGAGGGTGATCGTCGCCAGATCCATCGACTTGAACAGCGAGCCGGTGCGCGGCTTGACCTCGGCCGCCTTCTTGGCCGTCTTCTTCGCGGGCGGCGCGGCCGGGTCGGGCGCGGGTGGCTCGGGCAGGATCTCGGTGACGTACGGACCGAAACGTCCTTCCTTGGCGACGATTTCGTGCCCCGACACCGGATCGACGCCGAGCGCACGACCCTCCTGCGGCGTCGAGAACAGTTTCTCGGCGACCTCCGGCGTCAGCTCGTCCGGCGGCAGATCGTCGGGGAGGTTCGCCCGCTGCGACACCGGATCACCGTCCGGGTCATCGGGATTGACGACCGTCCGCTCCAGGTACGGACCGAACCGGCCGACGCGGACCACGACATCGCGGCCCTCCTCGTCGACGAACATCTTGATCGAGTTCACTTCGCGGGCATCGATGTCGTCGAGCTGCTCGCCGACCATCTTCTTGAGGCCACCCGAGCGCGCCACCGAGCCCTCGGCGCCGTGATCGCCACCGAAGTAGAAGCTGGACAACCAGTTTCCGCGCTGCTCGCGTCCGCCCGCGATCGCGTCGAGGTCGTCCTCCATCGCGGCGGTGAAGTCGAAGTCGACCAGTCTGCCGAAGTACGCCTCGAGCAGACCGACCACCGCGAACGCCACCCACGACGGCACCAGCGCGCTACCGCGCTTGTAGACGTACCCGCGATCGAGAATCGTCTTGATGATCGACGAGTACGTCGACGGGCGGCCGATGCCGAGCTCTTCGAGCGTCTTGATCAGCGAGGCTTCGGTATAGCGCGCGGGCGGATTCGTGCTGTGCCCGTCCGGAGTCAGCTCGACGGCGGTGACGCCCTGACCCTCTTCCAGCGCGGGCAAACGGGATTCGGCGTCGTCGGACTGACCGCCCGCTTCCTCGTCGACACTCTCGACGTAGGCCTTGAGGAAGCCGGGGAAGGTGATCGTGCGACCCGAGGAGGAGAACACGCACTCCTCGCCGGTCCGCGCGGTGCCGGTGATGCGCAGGGTCAGCGTGGTGCCACGCGCGTCGGCCATCTGCGAGGCGACGGTGCGCTGCCAGATCAGCTCGTAGAGCCGGAACTCGTCCTGGTCGACCTTGGCAGCCAGCTGACCGGGAGTGATGAAGGTGTCGCCCGACGGGCGGATCGCCTCGTGCGCTTCCTGCGCGTTCTTGACCTTGCGCGTGTACTGCCGCGGCGTCGGCGAGACGTACTCCGCGCCGTAGAGCTGCGTGGCCTGCGAACGCGCGGCGGCGATGGCCGACTCCGACAGCGTGGTCGAGTCGGTTCGCATGTAGGTGATGTAGCCGTTTTCGTACAGCCGCTGGGCGACCCGCATCGTGCGCTCGGAGGTGAAGCGCAGCTTGCGGCCCGCCTCCTGCTGCAGCGTCGAGGTCATGAACGGCGGATACGGCTTGCGCGAGTACGGCTTGGCCTCGGCGGAGGAGACCACCAGGTCGGCGCCGTCGAGCGCCTCGGCCAGCCTGCGCGCGTAGGCCTCGTCCAGCACGACGACACCGGAGGCCGACTTGAGCTGACCGTCGGAGCCGAAGTCACGGCCGGACGCGACCCGGTCGCCCTGGACCTGGACCAGGCGCGCGCCGAACGTGCGCGGGTTGGTCGAATCGGAGTTCTCGTCGACGCCCGCGTCGAGCTTGGCGGCGATGTCCCAGTACTCGGCGGAACGGAACGCCATGCGCTCGCGCTCGCGCTGCACGATGACACGGGTGGCGACGGACTGCACGCGGCCCGCCGACAGCCGCGGCATGACCTTCTTCCACAGCACCGGGCTGACTTCGTAGCCGTAGAGGCGGTCCAGGATGCGGCGGGTTTCCTGGGCGTCGACCAGATCGTTGTCGAGTTCGCGCGTGTCGGCGGCGGCCGCGAGGATGGCAGGCTCGGTGATCTCGTGGAAGACCATCCGGCGGACCGGGACCTTCGGCTTGAGCGTCTCGAGCAGATGCCAGGCGATCGCCTCGCCCTCGCGGTCGGGGTCGGTGGCGAGATAGAGCTCGTCGGCGTCGGCCAGCAGGCTCTTGAGCTCGGAGACCTTGGCCTTCTTGTCCGGGCTGACGACATAGATCGGCTCGAAGTCGTGATCGACGTCGACGCCGAGGCGCGCCCAGGACTGCCCCTTGTACTTGGCAGGCACGTCGGCGGCGCCACGCGGCAAGTCGCGGATATGACCCACCGACGCCTCGACCGTGTAGTTGCGGCCCAGGTACGGCGCGATCTTGCGGGCCTTCGTCGGGGACTCGACGATCACGAGACGACGCAGGGGACGCCCCTGGTCGGCTGAACTGCGGTCTCGTGTTGCCACCGGCGAACACCTTCCTTCTAGATCCGCGCGTCGGGAGGTCCGCTCGGTGCGCGGCTGGGGCAGACGGCGCGACGTTCGGACATCGCCACCAGTGACGTTTATACCCTGCGCACTTGGGTAGCTGCGTTCATGGCAGCCGGCGACGCGGGTTCGCAACCCTCTCGAGCAGCGAAGTTCCGGGCGACTTTACCCGGAAATGGCTCGTCCCCCACCTCCGCGCAGGAGATGGGGGACGGGCGTTGATTCGATTCGCAGCTCAGGAGAGCGCGCGAACGCCGGTGGCCTGCGGGCCCTTAGTGCCCTGGCCGACCTCGAACTCGACCTTCTGGTTCTCCTCGAGGGTACGGAAGCCCGTGCCCTGGATCTCCGAGTAGTGGACGAAGACGTCAGCGGAGCCGTCCTCGGGCGCGATGAAGCCGAACCCCTTCTCCGCGTTGAACCACTTCACAGTTCCCTGTGCCATTCTGTTCCTTCTCTTTCTTACCGGAACGGCGGACAACTGGGTTCGTCCACCGGGTCCGTTCCGACCGCTGTACTGTGGGTCCCCCTGCAAGGAAAGCCTGAGCACGGCGTTCGCAACATCGATCCTGCTGATGGTTGGACTTTCGATCCGTCCCTCGAACACAGAAGCTTGCGACCAGGACCCAGTGAACCATGTCTCCGAGCAATTCAACAGTCGAGTTACCGACAATTTGCAAAATTCTTGATCTTGCGAATGCGCAGGTGAGGGACCGATTGGGTGAATCCGTACTTTCAGTCTGTTTGCTTCACGATAACCGGGAGGGCTTCCAGCAAACATGCTGTGACCCAGGTCGCTATTGGGTTACGAAATCGCAGGTAGCGCTTGCCGCACACACACGTTTCACACTTCCGGCGTGTCGCGAGAGGGCTATGAGATGAATCCGACCGAGCGGACCGAGGTCCGATCGCCGGTAGCGAGCGAGAGCTACGGTCGATCGTTGCTGAATCGTGTCCTGACAGAGGCGGCCGCAGGCGGCAACCCGTTGACCCATGTCGCCGAGCTCCCCGCCCAGCGAGCGCGCACCACAGAGTGGCCGGCGTGGGTGCCATCGGAACTGGTCACAGCCCTGGGCGCGACGGGGATCGAGCGACCGTGGGAGCACCAGACCTCGACGGCGGGCCTCGCGGTCGCCGGGACGCACGTCGTCGTGAGCACCGGGACCGCGTCCGGCAAATCCCTTGGCTACCAATTGCCGGTGCTCACCGCCCTGCACGAGGATCAGCGCGCGACCGCGCTGTACCTGTCCCCCACCAAGGCGCTCGGCGCCGATCAGTTGCGCGCCGTCGGCGGGCTGATCCACGACAATCCCCTGCGTGAGGCCCATCCGGCCACCTATGACGGCGACACTCCCGCCGAGGTCAGGCAGTGGGTGCGGGCAAATGCGCGCTGGATATTCACCAATCCCGACATGCTGCACGTCGGGATGCTGCGGTCGCATCAGCGCTGGGCGCGGGTGCTGCGCAACCTTCGCTATGTGGTGGTCGACGAATGCCACTCCTACCGGGGCGTGTTCGGATCGCACGTCGCCCTCGTGCTGCGCAGGCTGCGCAGACTCGCCGCGTTCTACGGCGCCGACCCGGTGTTCATCCTCTGCTCGGCCACCAGCGCCGACCCCGCGGCCTCGGCGAGCAGGCTGATCGGCGCACCGGTCACCGCGGTCACCGCGGACGCGTCACCCCGCGGCGCAAGAACCGTCGCGCTGTGGGAGCCGCCGCTCAGCGCGGCGCTGACCGGGGAGAACGGCGCGCCCGTCCGCCGCACCGCGACCGGGGAGGCGGCCAAGATCATGGCCGGTCTGGTGGCCGAGGGCGCACGCACGCTGACCTTCGTCCGCTCCCGGCGCGGGGCCGAACTGATCGCGCTCGATGCCCGCCGCGTGCTCGCCGAAAGAGCACCTGAGCTGCAGGAACGGGTTGCCGCCTACCGCGCGGGGTACCTGGCGGAGGACCGCAGGGAGCTCGAACAGTCGCTGTCGGAGGGCACGCTGCTCGGCGCGGCCAGCACCAATGCCCTCGAACTCGGCGTCGACATCGCCGGTCTCGACGCCGTGGTCATCGCCGGTTTCCCTGGCACGGTCGCGTCCTTCTGGCAGCAGGCCGGGCGTGCGGGCAGACGGCTACAGGGCGCGCTCGTCGTGCTGGTGGCGACCGACGATCCGCTCGACACCTACCTGGTGCACCACCCCGCCGCGCTGCTCGACCGGCCGATCGAGGCCACCATCACCGACCCCTACAACCCCTATGTGCTGGGGCCGCAGCTGCTTTGCGCCGCCATGGAACTGCCGCTCACCGACGACGAGGTGAGCGAGCTCCGGGCCGGCGAAGTACTCGCCGACCTGGCCGGACAAGGCCTGATCCGGCGCAGGCCGGGCACGCGCGGTGCACCCGCACGCTGGCACGTCACCGCCCACACCCATCCCCACGACGCCGTCGACGTGCGTGGCGGGCTCGGAACGCCGGTCGCCATCGTCGACGCCGAATCCGGACGGCTGCTCGGCACAGCCGACGCGGGCCGGGCGCCCGCCACCCTGCACGAAGGAGCCGTGCACCTGCATCAGGGCGAGACCTATCTGGTCGACGAACTCGACCTCGACGGCGGCGTCGCCTTCGTCAACGAGGTGGACCCCGGCTTCACCACCAGCGCCCGTCAGGTCACTTCGATCACCATCGAAGCGGTGACCGAGGAGCGCGTCTTCGGGGCCGTCACCACCGCATCCGCGCAGGTCGCGGTCACCAACCAGGTCGTCGGCTACCTGCGCACCCTGGTCACCGGCGAGGTGCTCGACCAGGTCGAACTCGACCTGCCCGCCCAGACCCTGCACACCAAGGCCGTCCTCTACACCGTCACGCCCCGGCTGCTCGCCGCCGCGGGAATCTCCGAAGACGAGCTCCCCGGTGCTCTACATGCCGCCGAACACGCCGCGATCGGCATGCTGCCCCTGGTCGCCGGGTGCGACCGCTGGGACATCGGCGGCGTCTCCATCGCCGAGCATCCCGACACCGGCGCGCCGACCGTGTTCGTCTACGACGGCCAGCCAGGAGGCGCTGGGTTCGCCGAGCGCGGTTTCGCCCAGCTCGCGGAATGGCTGGCTGCCACTCTCAGCGTCATCCGCAGCTGTGGGTGCCAGGACGGCTGTCCCTCGTGCGTGCAGTCACCCAAGTGCGGAAACGGGAACAACCCCCTGGACAAGGACGCCGCAGGCCGGCTTCTGGTCGCCGTTCTGGGCGAGTTGCGTGCCCAGCCGAGCCCGGCGCCTGTTCCGTGATGCCGCAGCGGCGGTGACGTGTCCGGCGCTACACCTCACTGCGAGAATGTTGGTCGCTCGACCATATTTGCGTTGACCAGCACCGACGGGTCCGCGACCGGCTGCCCCGTGAATAAAAAGGACGACTCTTCTGTTAACTGACTCATTGCCAACGGGGCATACGAGTTGGCCACATCATTGTTTTCATTTAGTTCTCTCCTCCTAAAACAATGTTCAAGGAAATTCGGAGAATGAGTTCCAATGAATTCCGTATTAGTTCGGCGCGGAACATCCACCGACCAGTGATAACACTTCTGCGTCACGCACTATCCGCCACCGGACCCGCGCGAGCAGCAGCGGAGACAGTGCGCACACCGAACACTCCGAATGACGCATTCGCCTCCACCGCGACCACGACGTCCCACTGCGCCACCGTGCACCGTCGCACCCGCTCGCCCATCCGCCGCGCGACCTCCACGGCTTCAGCGCACGCCGCCTCCGCCCCTTCGGCCAACACACTCGCGGCGCCAAGCGCGCCGCGGTCGGCCGCGGCCTGTGCCCGATGCCGGGCGACCACGACGACACCCACCTGACCGATCACCATGGTCAGCGCGATCAGCCCGGCCAACGCCAAGCACGCGAACGCCGTCGCACCGCCTGCGTCCCGGGCGAGCCGCCGCGCCACCGAGCCGATCATCGACCGACCCCGGGCTCGGCGATCGCGACCGCCTCGGCACGCAACCTGAGTCCGGGAAGCAGCGGTGTGCCCGCGGCGACGGCGGCCACCACCCGATCGCCCTCGCTGCGAACATCGACCACTGCGCCGGATGGCGCGATGGTCTTGGCCGCTGCCACCGCGTGCGCCGTGTCGCCCCGAGCGGCCAACCGGGCCGCCTCGCGAGCCGCGTCGACGCAGCGCACCTGGGTCGACGCGGCCAGCAGCGCACCGATGCACAGCACCACCGCACACACCAGTGCGGCGAGGGCGATGGCGGCCTCGACCGTCACCGCACCCGCGTCGTCAGCGAGACGACCTGCGCCGCACAGCTTTACACGCTCGTGTTGAGTGCCTTGTCGATGATCTGGGTCAGCGCGTTGACAATGCTGTCGCCCGTCACCACCCCGTAGAGCACCGCACCGAACGCCGCGGCCGCGATGGTGCCGATCGCGTACTCCGCGGTGGACATGCCGTCGTCGTCGATCAGCAAGCGCGTGATCCGCGTCTTCGCCCCTATATATACGGCGCGTACGAACGTCATCGTGATCCCCTCTCCTTCCACACCACGCGGCCGATCCGCGCGGTGACGATTCGCCTGCCTCGCCGAGGCCGGTCACAGCAGTCCGCCGTCGCCGAGGACCCGATCCGCCAGGCCGATCACGACCGGGACGATGCCGAGGCACACGAAGGCGGGCAGGAAGCACAGGCCGAGTGGCCCACCGATCAGCACGCCGGCGCGTTCGGCGCGCGCGACGGCCGCGTCTTCCACGGCTTCCCGACGCTGGTCCGCCAGTTCGCCGACGGCCGCGGCCAATGAGGAACCCGAGCGGGCCGAGCGCCGCGCCATCCTGGCCAGCGACTCGACCTCCTCGGCGCCCGCCGACCCGACCGCATCCGCCGCGGCACGCTCCCACGCCGTCGCCGCGTCAGCGCCGAGCGCCAGCAGATCGGCGGCCCGCAGCAGCGAGGCCCGCAACACCGGCGGCGCCGTCCCCGCACTTGCCCGCGCGGCCGCGGCCATCGGCAGCCCAGCCCGCAGACAAGCGGCCAGCAGATCGAACGCCGATGCCGACCCGAGCGGATCCGCCTTCGCCGACCCACTCCCTGCCTTCGCCGTGGCCGTCGGCGACCGGCCCAGCGCCCGCATCCGCCGACTCACCGCCACCCGCCCCGGCAACACCACAACGGCCATCGCCACGACCAGCAGCGCGACAGGCGACGGCGCACCCACCATGTCCTGCACAGCAATCCCTCCCCATGACGTTTCGATCGATCCAGATCTTCGAACCCCGGCGCCGATCTCGCTGGCGTGCAGTGCATGGCGCTCTCCATCGCCGAATCTGAAGCGTCCGCGCAGACCGGAAAACGCGAAGGGCGTGGACCGCTCCGGCGGCCTGGTCCGCGAGCCACTCACGGGCCGCCTGGCCTACCTGTGCCGCACCGATGTTCAGCTCGAGCGACCTACGTAACGAGCCCGGCGACTCCGGCGACCTGGTCCCCAGGCTTCCCGCGAGCGACCTGGTCGACATGTGCCGCAACGACGTTCGCCTCGGGTGTCCTGCGTGTCGAGCCCAACCCGTCTCCGCCGTGCTCACCTGCAGCTTCGCGGTCAGTACTTGGCGGAGTCTGGCGTGCCGGATACGCCTCGACCTTGTTGCCATCCCCGATCACGGCTCTGCGATCGGCATTTCGCGTCGCACACCAAGGCTGCGAGCTGCCTTGCAACAGCGCCGTGGCACGGTCGTCCGGAGCCACAGCTGGGCCGTGTGTGCCAGCTCGGCCCCTGTCCCACGGGTTGCGCACAGCGTGGCCGGCAGCGTGCAGGCCGAGGCGGCGGACCAGCCGATCGCAGCCATAGCTCGACCGTGTGTCCCGTCTCGACCCCGTCCCACCGGGGTTGTGCACAGCGTGGCCGGCAGCGTGCAGGCCGGGGGTGCAATCGGATGCCCACCGGTTCAGGCCGTTCCGCGGCGGGTGATCACATCTGTCCACAGCAATCCACAGCAGGCGAGGGCTGCGCCGAGCGGTAGGAGAAATTCGCCGGCGGATGAGCCGAAGAGCACTGTCAGGGGAGCTGCGCCCATCAGCTGGCCGAGGCCGATGCCTACTAGTGGAAGGCCGGCCAAGACGGTGGCCGAGGCGCGGGCTCCCGCGAGAGCGGCTTCGGTTCGGTCGCGGAAGCGGATGCGGCCCAGGAGGTCGGTGCGGGCCGCGGCCAGCAGCTCGGCCAGGGCGAGGCCGTGTTCTTCGGCCACCCGCCAGGCGACGGCGATCCTCGACAACTCCTCGGCGACAATCGAATCCGGGTGGAGCCAGCCGTCGGCACCGGATCCGCCGAGCCTGCTGCGGCCCGCGCTGACCCCGAGTACCCGTGCGGCTTCGCCCCGCGACTCGGCTGCCGCGGCCTCCGCCGCCGCGCTCGGATGCGCCCCCACCCGAAGTTCGCCGACGACGGCCTCGAGCCCCGCCAACAGGTGACCGCACTCCGCGCGACGGGCCCGCTCACCACGACGGCGCCGATTCCGCACCGCGACGGTGACGCCCACCATGAGTGCCGCCAGTCCCGTCCCGATCCCGAACGCGAAAGCCATGCACGCCAGTCCGATTCCTGCACACCACTCCACAGGCATCCGTCTCGCCGCACGCGCACCGCCCGCATCGAACAGCCGCCGAAAGCGCCGCCGATCGCCCGTAGCGGGAAGCATCAGCACCGCCACCGCGCAACAGAGCAGTCCGATCTCCATCGCCACTCCCGTGCCGTCTAGTAGTGGTGCGCCTCAGTATGTTTCGCGCTGATTCCGGAGCGGCTGCCGATGTGGGAGTCGGCACCACTGTCCGTGGACGGGAAGCCGCCGGCGCCGCGGTCAGGACCGATTCCGCCACGAGCGCAAGGTCACTGGGTAGCGCCGCATCCACAGCAGCGAACGCCACATCGAAACCGGAACCTCCCATACGATCCGGCGCGTCGCCCGCCGTGCCGAAGAACGACACCGGCACCGCGCTGCTGAACGGCGCCTCCCCGACTCGCGAGCTCCTCTCGGCGGGCGCCACAGTGCAAGCGCACTCGCTCGATCCCACCCATGACGATTGCCTTCGTCTGCCACCCGACCGTCGACCATCGCTCGCCAACCTTGATCGCAGTCGCGCCCCGGTCGCCACCCGAACCACCCGTGCCAACCAGCTGCGCAGCCGATCCGATCGAATCCCACCCGCACCCGCACCGCCACCGGCACCGGCACCGGCACCGGGCGATCCTGCCACTGTGCGGATCTGAGCCGTGCGCCCGTAACCGTCCTGCGGCGACGCGCCGTCTCCGCCGCCCGGCATCACTCCGGTACCCACGGCAGGCTGCGCTGCCGGTGCACGGTTCCGCGTCGTGTACCGGTCGCCCGCCCGCGGTGACTCGCCATCTCGGCTGATCGGCCACACGCAAGCAGCCCGGTCACGCGACCCAGCGCCGAGGCTCCGCGCAAGGCCCCTGTCACCTAGTTGCGTGGACGCACGATTTCCGCCGACCGGCCATACACCGGCACCCCCGCGCGATCCTGCCGGTGTGCGGCGCTTCGACGAGCCTCGAGCGTCGGCCCGCGGGAATGCACCTTCTCCGCGGATCGGCCATGCGCCCGCACCGGTGGTTTTCATCCGAGTCGCACCTCGATCAGTCGCTTCAGTTCGGTGGCGCCGGGGGTGGACATGCTGTCGGAGCGCCAGGCGGGGGTGATTCGGATGCCGGCACCGTCGCGTTCGAGGAGGCCGATCTCGCGGAGGCCGCGGGTGCCGTCGGCTCGGCGGTGGACGTGGAGGACCACTTGGACGGCGGCGGCGAGTTGGCTGTGCAGGGCGGCACGGTCCATGCCGCCGAGGGCGGCGAGGGCTTCGAGGCGGGCGGGGACTTCCTGGGGGGAGTTGGCGTGGACGGTGCCCGCGCCGCCGTCGTGGCCGGTGTTGAGGGCGGTGAGCAGGTCGACGACCTCGGCGCCGCGGACCTCGCCGACGACGATGCGGTCGGGACGCATGCGCAGTGCCTGGCGGACCAGGTCGCGCACGGTGACCGCGCCGACGCCCTCGACGTTGGCGGTGCGTGCGACCAGCCGCACCACATGGGGATGAACGGGGGCGAGTTCGGCCGCGTCCTCGACGCAGATGATCCGTTCGGCCGGGTCTACGGCGGCGAGGAGCGCGGACAGCAGGGTGGTCTTGCCTGCGCCGGTACCACCGACGACGAGGAAGGCCAGCCGGGCGCGGACTATGTCGGTCAGCAGTCGGAGTGCCGCGGGAGGCACCGAGCCGGCGGCAGCCAGGGCGACCAGGCCCTGGGTGGCCGGGCGGAGCACGCGCAGGGACAGGCAGGTCCCGTCGTGGGCGACCGGCGCGAGGACCGCGTGCAGGCGGACACCGAACGCATCGCCGAGTGTGGCCTCGGTGCCGATGAGCTTGCCGTCGACCCAGGGTTGGGCGTCGTCGAGCCTGCGTCCGGCGGCGAGAGCGAGTCGCTGGGCGAGCCTGCGGACCGCGGCCTCGTCGGCGAAGCGGACGTCGGTCTGTTCGAGGCCGTGACCACGGTCGATCCACACCGAGTCGGGGCCGGTGACGAGCACATCGGCGACCGCGGGATCGTGCAGTAGCGGCTCGAGCAGACCCGCCCCGGTCATCTCGGTCTGCAGCAGGCGCAGCGCCCGCAGCAGGTCGGTGTCGGCGAGCACGCCACCGGCTTCGGCCCGGATCGCGGCGGCCAGCTGCGCCGCATCGGGCACGCCCGCGTGCTCGGCGAGCCGTTCGCGGACCCGTTCGAGCAGGTCGACGGTGACGAACGTGGTCATCGCGCACCCACCATCGACAGCACCGCGTCGGCCGCGTCGCGCAGCGGCCCGCGCCTGCGCACGCTCAGCCCACCGCGTTCGAGTCGCGCCGCCAGCCCTGACTGCCCGCGCACCGCGGCCAACAGCGGCAGCCCGAGCACCTCGGCCACTTCCGCACCACGCAACCCGCCCGGCGCCGGGCCGCGAACAACCAGGCCCCGGTTGGGATTTCGCTCACCGAGATAGGCCGCCACCACCTCGGCGGCAGCGACAGCGCGCAGCCGGGCGGGGACGACCAGGACAACGAGATCAGCGGCGTCGACCATCGCATCGGCCGCGGGGCCGCGCTCCGCGGACACATCGCAGACGACCAGATCGCCTGCCGCCCTGCCGGATTCGATGACAGCACGGACAGCGGCGGGCGTCAGCTCGGCAGATGATCGCCCCGCGCCGTGCCGCCCACAGGACAACACCGCGAGCCCGGCCGCCGCAGCGGGCAGTGCGTTGTGCAGTGCCGTCGCGGAGACCCGGCCGTCCTCGATGACCAGGTCCGGCCAGCGCAGCCCGGGGACATTCTCCATCCCGAGCACCAGGTCGATTCCACCGTCGAGCGGCGCACCGTCGATGAGCACGGTGTCGGGTCTCGACCGCCGCGCAGCCGCACGTAAGGCGATGGCGGCGGCGAGTGTCGACGCGCCGGCACCACCGCCCGCGCCCGCGACCGCGACGACCACGCCCTCCCCCGTCCGGGATTCGGCGTGCTCGGCGAACTGCTCGACCAGTTCGACCGCACAGGCAGGCAGCGCGACGACCCGCTCGGCGCCGACCGCGGTGGCCGCCTGCCAGTCGGGCACCGCGGGTTCCCCCTCGGTGACGAGCACGATCCCCGGACGCCGCGGACAGCCCTCCGCGGCCGCCGCCGTAGCGGCCGCCGTGTCGAGGATCACCATGCCCGCGCCCGACCACGCGTGCCTGCCGACCGGCATGGCCCGCTCGTCGGTGGCGCGTTCGGCGGCCGCCGCGACCCGGCGCACTTCGGCGCGCAGGCGATGGTCGCCCACGAGTACCAGCGCGGGAGCCAGTCCGACAGCGGGTGGTGCGGCGAGGAGGTTCATGCAGCTCAGCGTGGAGGAATTGCGAGCGAGCGGAAAGACGGCGAAAGCCGATTGTGGATAACTCGGGGGTGTGGAGAACTTTCTCGACCTACCCGGAAATAGAGGACGGCCCCAGCCGGGGGGGAGGAGGCTGGGGCCGTCGGGTTCAGCCCCGGGGGGTCGGGCTGAACGCGCCTGGACCATGTCCAGGTGCCAGCAATACTACACCCATCCCCCGGCGCAGGCGCAAGTAGCGTTCGCCACCATCTTTCGGCGATTCGCGGCCTCCGGCGTCCCCGGGGCAAACCCCGCGGAGGGGCCAGGACGGCCGCCTCCTGCACTCCGCGCGAGGCGTGCCTATCCTGTTGACGTGACGGCCGAACGTGACCAGACTCCGCTTCCGGACACAAGACTCGCCCATTCGGGCCGAGCGCCGGTGCCCGGCGGACGCGTCGCGGCGTTCTTCGATCTCGATAAAACGGTGATCGCGAAGTCGAGCGCGTTCGTGTTCAGCAAACCGTTCTACGCACAGGGTCTGCTCAACCGTCGCGCCGTGCTGGAGAGCAGCTACGCGCACTTTTTGTTCCTGCTTTCGGGGGCCGATCACGACCAGATGGAACGAATGCGGGCAAACCTCGCCAACATGTGCGCCGGCTGGGATGTGGAGCAGGTGAAATCCATTGTGGCCGAGACGCTTCACGATCTCGTCGACCCGCTGATCTACGCCGAGGCCGCCGATCTGATCGCCGATCACAAGATCCGCGGACACGACGTGGTGATCGTCTCGGCGTCCGGCGAGGAGATCGTCACCCCGATAGCTGAGGTACTCGGCGCTTCGCACACCGAGGCGACCAGGATGGTCGTCGAGGACGGCAAGTACACCGGCGACATCGAGTTCTACTGCTACGGCGAAGGCAAGGTCGCCGCGATCGAAAAGCTGGCCGCGGCAGAGGGTTACGACCTGTCCAGGTGCTACGCGTACTCCGATTCGATCACCGACCTGCCGATGCTGAGCGCGGTCGGCCACCCGACGGCGGTCAACCCCGACCGCGCGCTGCGCAAGGAGGCCGTCGCGCGCGGCTGGCCGGTGCTCACCTTCTCCAATCCGGTGTCGCTGTGGTCGCGATTCCAGGCGCCGTCGAGCACCACCGTCGCGGCAACGGCGGCGGTCGGATTGAGCGCGATCATCGCGGGCGCGATCAGTTATCGACTGCTGCGGAAACGTCGCTGACCTGCGACGGAGAAGCACGAATCGCCAGGCGACACGCCGAAAACAGCCGTATCCGGTGATGCCTTCGAAACCCTTGATGTGAATGCCATCACAGTGTAAGAATGGAGTTACGGAAGGACGGAAGGCCAAGACGGAGCCGGAAGAGAAGGCTTCGCCTCCCATCCCACCCTTCCCAGCACGGACGCCAGGTACCCACGCGGAGCGCGCCGCGACAAGGGCAGCAGAGTTGTGGGCCTGCGAAATTCGGGCAGTCGTCGGCGAACGCCTCGCACAGGTTGCGGGGATGAACCGGCGGGGTTCGGATGATCGCCGAGGCCACCGAACACAACCCATCGAGCACGCTTGGTAACCAGGTGTTCCGTGCTAGCGGGCGGCGAGACCGAGTAATCGGCACGCCGCCCGTTTCGATGTGTGGGGAAGCCTCAGCCCGCGGCGGCGTCGGCGATCGAGTTCGCTTCGCGGGCACCGTCTTCGAGCGCACCCGCGCAGAACAGCACCCAGCCGCCGACACCCTCGGCGGTGCCCATGCCGAACCCGGCGGCCGCGTCGAGGTAGGCCTGCCTGCGCCGGAGCCAGAACACCTCGGGCACGCCGAGGCACCGGGGATCCAGTCCGCTCGACACCGTGACCAGGCGCGACGCCGCCCGCGCGACGACACCGTCGGCGGTGCCGAACGGCCGCAGGGACAGCAACTCACCGTGCACGACCGCCGCGATGACGGGAGCGGGCGCCTTGCTCGTCTGGACGGTCTGCACCAGCAGATCCAGCCGTTCGGCGACACCGGGGGTCGATCGGGGGCGACCGAGCTCCTGTTCGTCGGAGACCAGGTCGGCGGCCGCGAGCAGATGCAGCCGGGCCAGCGCCTGCAGCGGCGCGCGCTGCCAGGTGCCGACCAGGTTCGTCAGCGCGTCACCGTCGAGCGCCTGACCCACCCGCAGCGCGCCGGCCAGGACCGGATCGCTGACCTGCCCGTCGACGGGCAGATCGGTGCTCGCGCCTTCGATGGCGGCCGAGGACCGCGCGGCGCGGACCGCCGCTTCGGCGGCGGTGGTCGCCCAGCCGCGCCGGTTCGACCTGTGCCGATGCACCGCGGCGAGCGCGTCGCGGGCCTTGTCGGCGGCTTCACGCACGCCGGGCAGGTCGACCAGGGGCTGCAGCGGATCAGTCACGGCATACGAGGCTACCGTTCGAACACCGTCTCCCCGACGGCCACGTCCAGCCCACGGATCCGCGGCCAGGTGCGGTCCGGCCACGGCACCTCGGCGAGCCGCTTCGCCGCCGGGGTCAGCGCCCGGCGCCTGCGCGATTCCAGCTCGGCCTGTCGTTCGGCATCGATCCGATCCATCGGCGTCTCCTGCCCCTGCGATCCCACCGCACCACCTCGGACGCGTCCACGGTACGCCGGTGAACTGCGCCTTCGCGGTGGATTCGGCGCGGTTATCCCGTGAGCAACTCCCGTCCGGGGATCGCTTCGAGGAGGGCCCGCGTGTAGTCCTCCCGCGGCGCGGCGAACACCTCGTCGGTCGTGGCCGATTCCACCACCCTGCCCTCCCGCATGACCAGCACGTTGTCCGCGATCTGCCGGACGACGGCCAGGTCATGGGTGATGAACAGATACGTCAGCCCCAGCTCGGCTTGCAGATCGTTGAGCAGGGTGAGGATCTGTGCCTGCACGAGGACGTCGAGCGCCGAGACCGCCTCGTCGCAGACCACCAGCTCGGGCGACAGGGCCAGCGCCCGCGCGATCGCGACCCGCTGACGCTGCCCGCCGGACAGCTCGTTGGGATAGCGCCGCAGCACCGACGACGGCAGCGACACCTTGTCGAGCAGGTCGCGCACCACCGCCTCCCGCTCCTTGGCGGTGCCGATCTTGTGCACCCGCAGCGGCTCCTCGATCGTGCGGAAGATCGAGTACATCGGGTCGAGCGAGCCGTACGGGTTCTGGAAGATCGGTTGCACCCGGCGACGGAAGGCGAACGCGCCCTTGCTGTCCAGCTTCGCGACGTCCTTGCCGTCGAAGGCCACGGTGCCCGAGGTCGGTTCCAGCAGAGCGAGCACCATCTGCGCGATGGTCGACTTGCCCGAGCCGGACTCGCCGACGATCGCGGTGGTCGTGCCGCGTTCGACGGTGAAGCTCACATCGTCGACGGCAACGAAGTCGGTGGACTGCCACGGCCGCTTGCCGCGAATCTTGAACGCCTTGGTCAGGTTCCGCGCTTCCAGGACGGTGTCACCGATCGAGTCTCCGGCCTCGGCCACCTCGACGGCCTGTGCGCGCACGGCGGCGCGCTCCCGCGAGGACGACATCCGCTGCGCGGCCAGCGAGGGCGCCGAATTGACCAGCTTCTTGGTGTAGGCGTGTTGCGGATCGCGCAGGATCCGTAGTGCCGGCCCGGATTCCACGACCCGGCCGCGATACATCACCACCAGATGCTCGGCCCGTTCCGCGGCCAGGCCGAGGTCATGGGTGATCAGCAGCACCGCGGTGCCCAGCTCGGTGGTGAGCTGTTCGAGGTGGCCCAGGATCTGCCGCTGCACGGTGACGTCCAGCGCCGAGGTCGGTTCGTCGGCGATCAGCAGTTTCGGCCTGCACGCGAGCCCCATCGCGATGAGCGCGCGCTGGCGCATGCCGCCGGAGAACTCGTGCGGATACTGGTTCACCCGCCGCTGCGCATCCGACATCCCCGCTTCGGCCAGCAGCTCCACCGCGCGCTCGCGGGCCGCGTCACCGGTGGCGATGCCGTTGGCGATCAGCGTCTCCCTGATCTGGAAGCCGATCTTCCACACCGGGTTCAGATTCGACATGGGGTCCTGCGGCACCAGGCCGATGCCGCTGCCACGGATCGCGACGATCTCCTTGGCCGAGGCCTTGGTGAGGTCCTTGCCGTCGAAGAGGATCTGCCCGCCGGTCACCTTGCCGGTGCCGGGCAGCAGGTCGATGATCGCGTGCGCGGTCGTCGACTTGCCCGACCCCGACTCGCCGACGATGGCGACGGTCTGACCGGGAAAGACGGTGAGATTCACCCCGCGTACCGCGGGCACCGGCTTGCCGTCGGTGGTGAAGCCGACATCCAGATCGCGGATCTCCAGCAGCGGTGTGTCGTCGCTCATCGGGTGCGCTCCTTCGGATCGAGCGCGTCGCGCACCGCGTCGCCGAGCAGGATGAAGCTCAGCACGGTGACAGCCAGCGCGGCCGCCGGGTAGAACAGGATCGGCGAGGTACGGATCTCGTACTTCGCGCGGGCGATATCGGCGCCCCAGGACACAATGTCGGGCGGCAGGCCGACGCCGAGGAAGGACAACGTCGCCTCGGTGACGATGAAGACGCCGAGCCACAGCGTGGCGACCACGATCAACGGGCCTGCCGCGTTCGGCAGCACGTGCCGCACCAAGGTGCCCAACCGCGACACACCCAAAGCCTCGGCAGCGGTGACGTATTCGCTGTTCTTGGCCTCGATCACCGCGCCACGGGCGATGCGGGCAGCCTGCGGCCAGGTGAATGCGACGAGGATCAGGATCACCGTGAGCACCGTCGTCGGTCGCAGCAGCTGCAACAGCACGATCGCCGCCAGCACCATCGGGATGGCGAAGAAGATCTCGGCGATCCGCGAGACGATCGTGTCGAGCAGGCCGCCGAAGAAGCCGGACAGTGCCCCGAGCACCCCGCCGACCAGCAGGAACAGCATCGCCGCTCCGATGCCGACACTGACCGAGGCCCGCGCGCCGTAGATCGTGCGCGCGTAGACATCGCAGCCCTGCTTGTCGAACCCGAACGGGTGGCCGGGACGTGGGCTGTCCATCCCGAACTCCCCGAAGCACTGCTTCGGGTCCTGGCTGGTGAACAGCGACGGCCACACCACGACCAGCAGCACCAGCACGATCAGGACCACCGCGACCAGGAACACCGGATTGCGGCGCAACCGCCGCCACGCGTCGCCCCAGATGCTGGTCGGTGCGCCCGCGTCGACCACCCGGTCGGTGGCCAGCACCTCCACCTCGTCGGCGGGGGCCACGAAATGCTGTTGGCTCTCATGCATAACGGATCCTCGGGTCGAGCGCGGCGTAGAGCAGGTCGATGATCAGGTTCATCAGCAGGAACACCACCACGAGCACCGTCACGAACGACACCACCGTCGGCGGCTCGCCGCGGATGATCGCCTGGTACACGGTGCCGCCGACGCCGGGAATATTGAAGATGCCCTCGGTGACGATGGCGCCCGCCATCAGCGCGCCGAGATCGGCGCCGAGAAAGGTGACCACCGGGATCATCGAATTCCGCAGGATATGCACGGTCACCACCCGGCGGCGGCCGAGTCCCTTCGCGGTCGCCGTGCGCACATAGTCGGCGGATTTGTTCTCCGCCACGGAGTTACGGGTCAGCCGCAACACATACGCGAACGACAGCGAGCCAAGCACGAAGGCCGGCACGAGCAACTCGCCGATACTCCCCTTGCCCGTGACGGTGACCGGGGCGATCCCCCATTTCACGCCGAGGAAGTACTGCGCGAGATAACCGACGACGAACACCGGCAGCGCGATGATCACCAGGCTGGCGATCAGCATCGTCGAATCGAACAGCTTCCCCTTGCGCAGGCCCGCGATCAGGCCGAACACGATGCCGAAGAAGCCCTCGATGAGCACCGCGAGAAACGCCAGTTTGATGGTGATCGGAAAGGCGCGTGCGAGTTCATCGCGCACCGGCCTGCCCGAGAACGAGGTGCCGAAATCGAGGGTGAGAATTCCCTTCAGATAGTGCAGATACTGCACGATGAACGGCTGATCGAGGTGATATTGGGCGCGCAATGCGGCCTCGGCGGCGGGAGTCAGTGGTTTCTCACCGGCCAGCGCATCGATCGGGTCGCCGGGGATCAGGAAAACCATCGCGTAGATCAGCAGCGTCGCGCCTAGGAAGACCGGGATCATCTGGAGCAGGCGCCGAAGTATGTACCAAGCCATCATTCCTCCGAAAACGACTGGGGCCGAGCCACCTGACGTGGCCCGGCCCAGCTCCGAGTGCCTATTTCTCGATGTTCTCGAAGTCGAACAGACCGTTCCAGGCCAGTTCGGCCTTGGTCACCCTGTCGGACCGGCCCGCGGCGGCGACATAGTCGAACACCGGGATGTCGGCCATGTCCCTGATCATGATCGTCTGCGCCTGCGCGATCAGCTTGTAGGACTCCTCCTGGGTCGACGCGGCCATGGCCGCGTCGAAGAGGCGGTCCACCTCGGGGTTGTCGTAGTCGACATTGTTGGTCTCGGAGTAGCTGTAGTACTGCGAGGACAGGAACTGCATCATCGTGGGGTAGTCGCCCTGCCAGCCGTAGCGGAAGGCCGTGCCGATGGTCTTGGCGTTCACCGCGTCACGCACGTTCTTGAACGTCGGCACCGGGTTGGCGACCGCATCGATCCCGAGGGTGTTCTTGACGCTGTTGGCCACGGCCTCGATCCAGGCCTGGTGGCCGCCGTCGGAGTTGTAGGTGATCGTGTACTTGCCCGACCACGGCGCGATCGCGTCGGCCTGCGCCCACAGCTTCTTGGCCTGGTCCGGGTTGTAGTCGAACACCTCCGAGCCCGGCAGGTTGCCGTTGAAACCGGGCAGCGTCGAGGCGGTGAAATCGCGGGCGGGAACGCGCAATCCGTTGAAGATCTTCTCGATGATCTGCGGGCGGTTGATCGCCATGGAGATCGCCTTGCGGCGCAGCACGCCTTCCGCACCGGCGAAATGCGGCACGGTGGTCTGGATGCCGATGTGCTGATTCTGCGCGGTCGGCTTGGTGATCGCGCGGTCGCCGAGATCACTCTTGTAGGAGGTCAGCGCGCTGTCGGGAATGGTGTCGAGGGTATCGAGATTGCCCGCCTGCAGATCGGCGTAGGCGGTCTCGTAGGACTGGTACATGACGAACCGCAGGCCCTTGTTCTTGGCCGGACGGCCACCGGGGTAATCCGGGTTGGGCTTCAAGTCGATCTTGACATTGTGTTCCCACGATTCGAAGGCGTAGGGGCCGTTGCCGACCGGGTTCTCGCCGAAGGCCTTCATGTCCTTGAAGGCGGAATCGGGCAGCGGATAGAACGGGGCGTAGCCGAGCGCGCTCTCGAAATCGATCGACGGGGATTTCAGCTCGACGGTGAAGGTGCGATCGTCGACCACCTTCAGGCCCGACATCGTCTGCGCCTTGGGCTGTTCGGCATTCACCTCGTCGAATCCGACGATGGGGGTGAACACGTAGCTCTGCAGCTGCGCGTTGGAGGCGAGCGCGCCGTAGTTCCACGCGTCGACGAACGACTTCGCGGTCACCGTGGTGCCGTCGGTGAATTTCCAGTTCGGCTTGATCGTGATCCGGTACGACTTGCGGTCGGCGGTTTCGATCTTCTCCGCCATCTCGTCGTGCGCCTCACCGGTGGCGTCGTAGTACTTCAGCCCGGCGAACAAACGGTCGACGACGCGACCACCCATGTTCTCGTTGGTGTTGGTCGGCACCAACGGATTCTGCGGTTCTCCCGCGTTGGTGGTGACAATGCTCGCGTCGGCACTGTCGTCGGACGAGCACGCAGTAAGGCTGAGGCTGGTGGCCGCCAGGCCCGCTGCGATCAGCGCAGTCGCTTTGATGAATCTCAACGCTCTCTCCCGGTTCGATTCCCGTGGCATAATGCGCTTTATGCTCGACAGAAAAGAATGAACAATTCTCGGAACCATCAGCTGAACGGTTGAGTTAAAACGATAGCCCGCGACCGCCCGGTCTGTCCGCGAAGTCATCGGATGAACTTGCCCGCGAAACCTCGCCGATACAACGCCCCCGACGGGGCACCCGGGTTGACTACTGTCGAGGTAGCAGGGGCGAGCCCCCGCGACCGACCCGACCGCACGAGGCATGTGAGGCTGATTCGACATGACCGAAACCGCTGCAGGACATCAGGACTCGTATCCGCCGAGCGCGGAGTTCGCCGCCTCCGCCAACGCGGGCGCCGCCCTCTACGACCGCGGCGAGACCGACCGCGACGGCTTCTGGACCGAACAGGCCAACCGGCTGCACTGGCACAAGCCCTTCACCCAGGTGCTGGACTGGGCCGATGCCCCGGTCGCGCGCTGGTTCGCCGACGGCGAGCTCAATGTCGCCTACAACTGCGTCGACCGGCACGTCGTCGACGGGCACGGCGATCAGGTCGCCATCCACTGGGAGGGCGAGCCGGGCGACTCCCGCGACATCACCTATCGCGAACTGCTCGACGAGGTCTCGCGCGCCGCGAACTACCTGACCGAACTCGGCCTCGAGGCGGGCGACCGCGTCGCGATCTACATGCCGATGGTGCCCGAGGCGATCGTGTCGATGCTGGCCTGCGCCCGCCTCGGCCTCACCCACTCGGTGGTGTTCGCCGGCTTCTCGCCCAGCGCGCTGCGGCAGCGGGTCGACGACGCCGAGGCCCGGCTGATCATCACCACCGACGGGCAGTGGCGGCGCGGCAAGCCCGCACCGCTCAAGGAGGCCGTCGACGAGGCGCTCGCCGCCAAGGGCGACGTGCCGTCCTCGGTCGAGCATGTGCTGGTGGTGCGGCGCACGGGTCTGGATGTGCCGTGGACCGAGGTTCGTGATCTGTGGTGGGACGAAACCGTTTCTCTCGCTTCGCCTTCGCACGAAGCACAGCCCTTCCCCGCCGAGCACCCCCTGTTCATCCTCTACACCTCCGGCACCACCGGAAAACCCAAGGGC